>DITH01000026.1 GCA_002422745.1 Alphaproteobacteria bacterium UBA6189 | reverse complement strand
TACGCTGGCGCTGCCCGCCGGAAAGCCGCACGCCCTTTTCGCCGAGATGGGTGGAAAGCCCGTTGGGCAGTGCTTCGAGGAAGGCGAGGGCGGAGGCGGTACGCGCCGCAGCGATGACTTCTTCATCGGTGGCGTCGGGTTTGCCGGCGCGGATATTCGTCCAGCCGTCGGCTGAGAAAATAACTGGGTCTTGCGGCACCATGCCGATATGCGAGCGCCATTCGCGCGGATCGAGGGTGCGGATATCGTGCCCGTCGATACGGATGATGCCGAATTGCGGGTCGTAAAACCGTAGCAGTAACTGGAACACCGTGGTTTTTCCAGCGCCGGATGGGCCGACGATAGCCACCGTTTCGCCCGGCTCGATACGGAAGGAAAGGTTGCTGAGGGCCGCCGTTTCTGGCCGCGACGGGTAGTGAAACGTGATGTGCTCGAACGACAGGCGAGCCTGCGGCTTGCGGGTAAAACGGTACGGTTCGGCCGGAGCGGCGATGGTGGGGCTCAGCTGCATCAGTTCCATCAGGCGCTCGGTCGCCCCGGCGGCACGCTGCAACTCGCCGATGACTTCGCTGACGGCGCCAAGCGCGCCCGCAACCACCACGGCGTAGAAAATAAAGGCTGAGAGGTCACCAGCACTGATGCGCCCGGCGACGACATCCTGTCCGCCAATATAGAGCACGGTAATCACGGCGCCGAACACCAGGCAGATGACAATAGCGGTGAGTAAGGCGCGCATGCGGATACGGGCGAGTGCGGTGCGCAGCGTCTCTTCCACCATGCGCCCGAACCGTTGGGATTCGGCGTCTTCCAGCGCCATGGCGTGAATGGTACGAATGGCGCTGATGGATTCCTCTGCGCTGCTCGACAGATCGGCCACTTTGTTTTGCGTGGCGCGCGACAGGGAGCGGACGCGGCGGCCCAATACGATGATGGGCAGGATCACCAGCGGCAGCATGAGGAGTACATAGTTCGACAGGCGGACGGAGGTGATGAATAGTAAGGTCAGCCCGCCGACAAAGAGCAGTGTGTTGCGCAGGAAAATCGATACGGAGGAGCCAACGACGCTTTGCAGCAAGGTGGTGTCAGTAGTGAGGCGTGACAGTAGGTCGCCGGTGCGGGTGGATTCGAAAAACAAGGTATCCATCGACAGAATACGGGCAAACACGTCGCGGCGGATATCGGCCACGACCCGCTCACCCACCCAGGAAACGAGCATGTAACGCGCGTAGGTGGCCGCGGCGAGGATGACCACCACGCCAAGCAGGATGATATAGCCGGTGCCCAGAAGCGCTGGGTCGCCTTTGGCGATGCCTTCATCGATCAGGTAGCGAAATGCATAGCCCATGCTAAGCACGCCGCTTGAGGTGCAGATGAGCGCAACAGTGGCACCGATCACGCCGCGACGGTACGGGCGCAGGTAGCGCATCAGGTAGCGCAGGTTACTGAGGCGGCCTTTGGGCGGTTGTGCGTCTGCATCGCTCATAAGGTTACCGCGATGCCATCATGGGCGAGTTCATGGGCGAGGACAGCATCCAGCGTGCGGCCATCGCTTAGCTGCCAGCCACCGTTTTCACCCGCGCTGAAATGCAAGCCGCCGCTTTGCCGCGAGGCCAGCCAGATCTGCTGGCTTGGCGCATGTTTACTGACCACGAGCGTACGCTCGGCCGCGGTGATAATGGTGAGTACGGAGCCTTCCAGTTCCAGATCCTCGAGTTTGCCGTCGTCGTAGGCGGCTTCCAGCGCGTCGGCGAGGTGGGCGAGGGTTTGGTCGGCAAGGCGATGGTAGGTTGTATCGTCCATGCCCCTCTCTATATCGGGAATTGGCAGCTTGTCACGAGTTTCCGCAGCTTCAAGAAAACCTATGACAAGCGAATGGCGGTAGGCTAGAGAAAGCGCCATGTTGGGAAAATTATTCGCAAAGAAGAAGCGTAAAAAGAAGCCAGCGCGCCGTAAACCGGCGGGAAGCCAGGGGCCACGCCATGCTTCGGCTAAGGTTTCGCCCCGCGATTATGGCGCACAACGCAACAGCATCTACCAGCGAAAAACCCTGAAAGGCCGGCGCAAAAATAGCCAGCCGGGGTTTATTCGTCGCACCCTCACCGGCCGGGGGCTGTGGCTGTTTATGGTGCGTATGGCGATTGCAGGCGTGATTGTGGTGGGGCTGGTGGTGATGTATTTCGCCCAAAGCCTGCCGGATATTCGCGAGCTCAATACCATTCGCAAACAGCAGGGCATTACCATTACTACCCAGGATGGGCGGGTGATCTCCAATTACGGTGATGTGTATGGCGAATACCTGCCTTACGAGAAATTACCCAAATATTTGATCGAAGCGGTGATCGCTACCGAAGATCGGCGCTTTTTCGCGCATGGCGGTGTCGATGTGTGGGGCATCGCGCGCGCAATGGTGCGTAACGTGTCGGAAGGACGCGTCGTGCAGGGGGGCTCGACGATTACCCAGCAGGTGGCAAAAAACGTATTCCTGACACCGAAACGTACCATCGAGCGTAAAATTCAGGAAGTGTTGCTGGCGTTCTGGCTTGAGGGACGGTTCAGCAAAAAAGAGATCATGGCGATTTACCTGAACCGTGTGTATCTCGGCTCGGGCACCTATGGGGTGGATGCGGCGGCCAGACGTTATTTCAATAAAAGCGCGACCCAGCTGAACCTTGCCGAATCGGCACTGATGGCCGGGTTGCTGAAAGCACCCTCGCGTTATTCACCGGCAGCCAGCGTCGAGCGGGCCGAAAAACGCATTCATCAAGTGCTGCTGAATATGGTGGATGCCGGGTATATCGAAACCAAGGCGGTGCTACCGGCACTCGAGAATTTCAAGCACTCGCCCGCGCAGGAGTCGGAAGGCGGCCATGTGCGCTACTACACCGATTGGATTATGGATGAGATCCCTAATTATATCGGGAATGTGGAGGAGGACCTGGTGGTGACCACCACGTTTGATCCTGACCTGCAAGGCTACGCGGTGGACGCGCTGGAAAATGTGATCGGCACCGAGGGCGAGAAGCGGAAAATCACGCAAGGGGCGCTGGTGGCGATGACGCCCGAGGGTGCCGTGCGCGCGATTGTCGGCGGCATGGATTACGGCAAGTCGCAATATAACCGCGCGACACAGGCAAAGCGGCAGCCCGGGTCGATTTTTAAGCTGTTTGTTTATCTCGCCGCGTTGGAGTCGGGCTTTACTCCGGAATCGACCGTGGTCGATGCGCCGGTGGTGATGCAGGTGGGCAATAAAACCTGGTCGCCCGGCAACTATACCGGTAACTACAAAGGCGAAATTCCCATGGCGCAGGCGCTGCGCGAATCACTTAACACCGTGGCAGTGCGTTTAAGCCAGTATACCGGCGTTGGCCGTGTCGCGGCAATGGCCGAACGGCTAGGCCTGCCGGATATTCCCTCCTTCCCGGCGATTGCGTTGGGCGCGGTGGAGGCGACACTGATGGATATGACCGGCGCCTTCGCCCATCTGGCGAATCAGGGCCTGAAGGTTGAGCCTTATGGTATCCTGGCGATTAAATCGCGCGAGGGGACGCCGCTCTATACGCGCGAAGTGCCGCCGCCGCCGCGCATCCTTGCCGAGGGCACGGTGGAGATGATGAACTACATGCTGCTCGACGCGGTGCGCCGTGGTACTGGCACCCGCGCGGCGTTGGCCGGGCGGCCAGCTGCCGGGAAAACCGGCACCAGTCAGGATTTCAAGGATGCCTGGTTCATCGGCTTTACCAACCAGCTGGTTGCCGGTGTATGGGTCGGCAACGATAAAAACACCCCCATGGCCAAGGTGACGGGCGGCGCGATTCCCGCGCCGATCTGGCATGAGTTTATGACGCATGCGATGGAAGGGCAGGAGGTGCAGGGTATTCCCAATAGCCCGAATAATGGCAGCGGCCTGTTGCCCTGGCTGTTCGGCGGCACCGATATGTCGATGGAGGATGTGCCCCAATCGGCCCAACCGGTGCCGGAAGGTGCACCGTTTGGCACGGTCGCGCCCGCACCGGCCCGTAACCAGCCGGTGAACCAGCCGCGCCCTGCCAGCAACGGACAAGATGCCGACGTGCTTACCCCCGATTTCTGGAATAAGCTGATGCGGGAAAATATACCGCGCGAGGGGAATGTGGAATATACCTATCCCGGAGCGGACGGCCGGCGGAATAACTAACCCGCCTTAGAACACATCCAAAAACATGATGGCGCATTGGATGCTGGCATCGCTGAGCAGATATTCTGCATCGGTATCGGCATTGTTGGCGGCATCGGTGCAATCGTCCCACCAGACCACCACTACTTTGCCCATGCCACTGATACCGTCATCGAGTTTGGTATCGATTTTCCAGACATCTTCCGCGGGCATGGCTTTACCGTACAGCGTGGTGCCTGCTTCCGCGCCGTAATGGAACATGTTCCCCCGGGCACCTGCCCAGAAAGAAGTATGGCCGCTGTTGCGGGTGAAAGCCGACCACCCGGCCTTTGGGTATTTTGAGCGGGGGCTATTCAGCCCAATGACCGAGCCGTTGGTGGGAGCAGAAATGCCCGTATAACTCCCCTCAATCATGCCGGCGAGGGCAAGCTGGTTCCAGAACTGGTACATCTCGGCCGTGGTGCTGTTGGCCCCCGTGCCGGTGACGGTTCCATCGCCATTGCCATTGCAGGTGCCGGGGTCGCCATCGGTAATGCCAGCATCGGAACATTGGCTGGCATTATCGCCCCAGAAGCTGGTGGCGTTCAACATGTCGCCGGGCACTGCGAAGTATTTATCCTCGAAGGCACGTAAGGCGGTGCGGTACCGCTCATACTCGGTGGTGACGCCGCGTATCTCGCTGGCGCGGATAAGCGAGCGGCCGGCGAGGATACCGCCGACCAGCAGGCCGATAATGACCAGGACGATAGAAAGCTCGATAAGGCTGAAAGCAGGGGTGCTGCCGGGGCGATGATTATGAACTCTATAGGGAGATGCATGCATGGAGGAAGTATGAATGTTCCGAGGGATGAAATCAAGGCAGGGATAAAGGGGCGCTCAGAACATTTAATGAAAGACCGGTTACTCAATAAAATAAAGGATCCGGCAATGCTGGGCAGCTTCGGTGAATACATAATCATTGCCGCTGTAGCAATTGGATTGGCCGAGCGTGGGATGTCCGTTATTACCCCATACCTTACCGCGTCGCGCCAAGCCATCATCCATTTTTACATCGATGTTCCACGCCTCTTCCGGAGTCAGGAACGCGTTTTCCAGACTGTCGGAGTAATATTTTCCTGTTACAAAAAATTTACGGTTCAAAGTTGCAGAAGAGCTGCTGGTATAAAAAAGAATACCTGTGTCGGAAATTTTTAGGATTGGTACGGTCGTACCCGGCCGACCAACATTATAAGTGCTGTTACAGGTAACACCATTAAACAGCGAATAATCCCCCTCAGCTAAGCCAGCCAGACTTAAATGCTGCCAGCTGCGTACGCTTTCCATACTGTAATTGCCATTGGAGCAACTCATGCCGGAGCGCCAGATATGGCCGTCGCCATTCCCGTTGCAGGCGTTATTTGTGCCATCGGTGCAGTCGGGCCAAAAGGATTGCGCGTTCGGCATATCACCTGGCCAAGCCATATATTTGTCGCGGAATGCGTAGATAACTGTGCGGTATTTGGTTAAATCCGCCGAGACGCTTCGCAGCTCGCTGGCGCGGATAAGCGAGCGCCCGGCGAGGATGCCGCCGACCAGCAGGCCAAGAATGACCAGCACCATGGAAAGCTCAACAAGTGTAAATCCCCGCATCACGTATAACTAAAGGATTTGTCGGTGCGCTGCAACCTTACGCGTTGAAACGGTAGAGATGCTTGCCATGCAGGCGCAGCCATTCCTTGGCGACTTCGTAATTGGGGCAAAGGAATTCCACCAGTGCCCAGAAGCTGGGGCTATGGTTCATATGGCGCAGGTGGGCTACTTCGTGCGCCACCACGTATTCCATCACTTCGCGGGGGGCGAAAATAAGCCGCCATGAGAAATTGAGGTTGCCGGTCGAAGAGCAGCTGCCCCAGCGACTGCGCGTGTCGCGTACGCTGACGCGGGCGATGCGTTTGCCGATATGGCTGGCGTAATGATCGGCCAGGCGGGTAATTTCCAGCTTGGCGATATGCTTTAAGGTGGCGGTAATGCGCGCGTTGAACTCCTCGCGCGGGCCGCCGATGGNNAGCCGCGTAGGTGCGCGACGTGGCGCACTCGTACCCGTTCACCGATGATGGGCAGCTCCACCCCCGGCTTGATCGGCCGCTTGCGGGGAATATCGCCCAGCGTATCGACCAGCCATTCGCTTTTGGCGATCAGGAAATCGAGGCCGGAACTGACATGGGTATTTTTTGGCAGGGTGAGCGAAATGGCATGTGCCGTGGGATTGTAGCGCAGGCAAATCCGCTTGGCCCGATTATGGCGTTTAATCACCAGCGGCAGGACTTCCTCGCCCACTTTTAAATATTCCGGAATCTGGGTATCGCGGTGATGCATGCTCATACGCTAGTTTCTTCTTCTTGTTTGTAGTTTTGTGGTAATGCTTGCCTGCGAAGCGCGCAGGATTTAGTGCAGCATAGAAAGGGTGGAAAGGGCCGGTCAATAGCCATAGCCTGTCAACCCCCAAAAATATTTTTTTCCATAAGCAAACCCGCACACAATTTAGGGGTCGGCAGCAAGAAATATGAAGTATCCTCAAAGTTTTATCGAGGAGATCCGGGCACGCTTGCGGGTATCGGAGGTAATCGGACGGGTCATTCCGGTACGTCGGGCAGGGCGTGAGTACCATGCTTTGTGCCCGTTTCATAAGGAAAAAACCCCATCCTTCACAATAAACGACGAAAAAGGTTTCTTCCATTGTTTTGGCTGTGGTGCACATGGTGATGTTATTGGTTTTACCATGGATTACGAGCATGTTACCTACCGCGAAGCGATTGAACGCCTGGCCGGACAGGCAGGGCTGACCATTCCACAGCCTACGCGTGTGGAGGTGGAAAAGTACAACCGCGAGCAGTCCCTGCAGCAGGTGATGGAGATTGTGGCCGCATGGTTGGAAGACCAGCTGCATGATACTTCCGAGGGCGAACTGGCTCGGGAATATCTCGCGACACGCGGCTTGAAACCCGAGATTATCCATCGGTTTCGCCTTGGCTATGCGCCAACTGATCGCGATGCGCTCACCCGCGCGATGAAAGCGAAGAATATCACCCCGCAGCAGCTGGTCGAGGTGGGGATGCTGATTTCGGTCGAGGGCAGGGCACCTTATAGTCGTTTCCGGCGACGGTTGATGTTTCCGATTCGTGACCGCAAAAGCCGCGTGATTGGCTTCGGAGGCCGGGTGTTGCCGGGCGAGCCTAACGAGGATGCGCCCAAATACCTGAACTCGCCCGAAACACCGCTGTTTCACAAAGGCCGGCAGCTTTTCAACCTTGATCTGGCCCGGCGTGCCGCGTTCGATAGCCAGCAATTGCTGATTGGCGAAGGCTATATGGATGTGATCGGCCTGGCACAGGCAGGGTTTGCGCATGCGGTGGCGCCGCTTGGGACGGCCATCACGGCGGAGCAGCTGCAACTATGCTGGCAACTGGTCGATGAGCCGACCCTGTGCCTCGATGGCGACGCGGCCGGTCAACGGGCGATGAGCCGTGCCGCCGAGCTTGCCTTACCGTTGCTGGTGCCAGGCAAAACCTTGCGGGTAGCTGTGTTGCCAAAGGGTGAAGACCCCGATTCGCTGATTCGCACTAACGGGCGCACAGCGTTTGAGGAGGTGGTGCAGCGGGCGCAACCCTTGTCGGAAGTGCTGTGGACACAGGCGATGGGCACCGCGGCGGAAACGCCCGAAGCGCGCGCGGCACAGGAGCAGGAGCTTCACACCCGTATCGGCCAGATCAAGCATGCCGGGGTTCAGCATTATTACAAACAGTTCGTACGCGACCGGCTGCGCGACCTGCAAGCCCCGCGGCCGCGCGAGTTCCGCAAAGGCGAGGGCTGGAAGGGCAAGGCGTCGGACAAGTTCGCCGCCAAGACCGCGGTGAGCAAGGATATCCCGGCCGAAGAGGCGATGCGGCAAATGCGCCGTACCAAGGAATTCAGCGAACCAGCGGCCAAATTGCTGGCGTTGGTGATGTCGCAGCCGCGCATTCTGCTCGATGCCATGGCGGAAGAAATGTGGCTGCACGCCCCCATGCCGGAAGACTGGCAACAGACGGTCCATCGCCGCATTACCGAGCTGCATATTGAAGCGCCCGATCTGGCCGATATGGAAGTATGGCACACATTGTTGGAGGAGTTGCCCGGTGCGGTCACCGCCCCCCTGATCAAGGCGATGGAAGCGCTCGGCGTGCAGCGAAGTGTGGACGAGACGATTCGGGCCACCCGGGTGTCGCGGCTATGGGGCGAGGTGGTGAACGATCTCGACCGGGCACGGTTGAAACTGGAATGCGCCGAAGCACAAGCGCTGATGGAAGAGGAGCTGACCGAGGCGCGCTATGAGCGCTACATGGCGTTGAAGGGCCAGCTGGTGGCGCTGGAGCGCGAACGGGCGCGGTTTTACCTGGAAGACCCGCTACCGAGCGCGGGCAGTAGTGGTACGCATTAACGGCGCGGACTGGAGGAGTTGGGTTGCAGTGCATTCGCCAGGCTTTCGCCTAACCGGCGTGTGGTTTCACCCCAAGTGCGGCGTACTACTTTTTCATCCACGCCAAAATTCTCCTTTTGTAATGGCGGTAAATGCTTGGTCGAATCCGGTGCCCATTTTTTCATGTTTCCCCCCGTTTGTATGTCGCATATTAACAAATGGCCTCACATGTAGTGTTACAATCGGGTGAAATTCGCCTGTAAAAGCGTGATGGGGACGGAAAACCGGCGTTTCGCCTTGAGTTTACGTGATAAATATGCATAGTCGCCTCTATTCCGGGTGGTTCGCCCGGCCGGTGGACGACAACGCGAAGGGGCAGTCATGGCCAGCAAAAAGCCAGCAAAAAAACCAATTGCCAAAAAGAACATCATAAAAAAATTCATTAGTAAACTGACCAAGCCGGCCAAGAAGCCGGTGAAGAAAGCAGCGGCAAAGTCGGCGGCGAAAAAACCGTTGGCGGCGAAAAAACCTGTGGCAAAAAAAGCGGCGGTGAAGCCCATGAAAAAGCCGGTGGCCGCGAAGAAACAAGCAATCAAAGCTAAGACCAAGCCAGCGGCAAAAAAAGCTCCGGTAAAAAAATCTGTGGCGAAGAAACCCGCCTCGGCAAAAAAACCGACAGCAAAACCATCCGCTAAAGTGGCGGCAAAAAAACCGGTCAAAGCCGCGGTTGCCAAGGGCAAAAAACCATCCACAGTTACCAAAAAGCCTCTTGCGAAATCGCGTTCAGTCACTACATCAGCTCGTCCCACCCTCGCGAGCAAACCCAGTAAACCGGTAACGCATTCCCCTATGGCTAGTAAAAAACCCGCACCCACCCCGAAATCCGCTGCGGCCAAACCGGCCAAAGCCAGCAAAGCCGCTGCGCCGAAAAAGGGTGGTAAGGCAGCCGCCGATTCGCCGATCAGCGATCAACTGGAAGCGCGTTTGGTAAAGCTTGGCCGCGTGAAAGGCGTGCTGACCTACGACGATTTGAACAAATTGCTGCCGGCGGATGAGTTTTCGCCCGAAGTGATGGATGAACTGATCAGCCGCCTGAGCAGCAAGGGTGTGAAAGTCATCGAGCTGCCGGAAGTGGACGATAAAGGTGACGCGCCGTTCGTCGAAAGCGACGATGACGAACCCGCCCAGCCTGCAGCCGATGCTGGTGAAGTCATCGAGATGGAAAGCGAAAAAGAAGAAGAATCCTACGGCCGTTCCGACGACCCGGTGCGCATGTACCTGCNNGATCGAGATTGCCAAGCGCATCGAGTCCGGCCGCGAGATGATTATTTCGAGCCTGTGCGAATCGCCGACGGTGATGCAAACCATTCTTGGTTGGCGCGACCGGTTGAGCAACGGCGAGATGCTGCTGCGCGAAGTGATCGACCTCGATGCGACCTATGGTGCTGGCACGGAAGATAAATTCGCCGAAGCCCAGCGCAACCAGGGCGAANNCAGAAGTGGCCGACGAAGAAGAAGAGGCCGACGAATACGATGCGCTCGAAGGCGGCCGCAAGGAGCAGGTCGAGGAAGACGATTACGACGACGAAGCTGTACTCAGCCTGGTGGCGATGGAGCAGGAGTTGCTGCCGCAAGTGCTCGAGAAATTCGACGATTTCGCCAAAATTTCCAAGCAGATTCGTAAGCTGCAGGAGAAGCGCCAAAGCCAGGCGATGGGCGAGGGCGAAGTTAGCTCGGCCGACAATAAAAAATATCCGACTTTGCTGGCGCAGATGGTGGAGATCATGCTCTCCATCCGCTTCAATAACATGAAGGTCGAAGAGCTGATGCATACGCTTTATGGCATCAACAAGCGCCTGATTACGACCGAGATGCAGCTGTTGAAACTGGCCGAACGGAACGGGGTGAAGCGCGCCAACTTCCTTAGCCACTATAACGGCCGCGAGCTGGATCCGGAGTGGCTGAAGGACATGGTCAAGCTCAAGGAAAAAGGCTGGAAGGAATTCGCCGATAAGGAAAAAACGGCGATTGCCGATTTGCGTGGTGAGATTCAGAAAATCGCAGCGGAAACCGGGCTCGATATCGCCGAGTTCAAGCGCGTGGTAAGCGCGGTGAGCAAGGGCGAACGCGATGCCGGGCGCGCCAAGAAAGAAATGATCGAGGCAAACCTGCGCCTGGTGAT
>DITH01000207.1 GCA_002422745.1 Alphaproteobacteria bacterium UBA6189 | reverse complement strand
CGTCCTTCAGGTCGATGGCGGGGTAAAGGCGCATGCACTCTCAGGGGTCAGGGGTCAGGGCACGAGGTACAAAATAACTTTCCTGAACCCCGAATCATCAATGCTGACTAAATAAGATTCGAGATCGGCTCAAGCTTTTTATAGAAAAAATGACCGCTGACCATGCCGGCATTGACATACTCGTAATATGGCATGGTGCCCCATTCGTGGTAGCCATGCTCGCGGTACAGGGTCAAGGCGCGATCCTGCGTTTCACGCACCGAAAGGTTGATGACGGAAAACCCGTCCTTCGCCGCTTCGCGCTCGGCCATGTCGAGCAATTGCTTGGCCAGCCCGTGACCGCGTGCCCAGGGCGCCACGAAATGCGCTTCGATGGTGGCGGCAAAGGCCGAGGTTTCCTTGGTTTTACTCGGGCGCAGCAGCTGCACGGACGCCGCTGTTACATTATCGAGCTTGCCGACGAACAGGCTGCGCGACGGCACCATGAGCACGCCCGTCCAGTACGCTTCCAGCGTTTCGCGCATGGGCGGCACCATCCAGTTAAACCCGATCCCGTCGCGGATGGCGTCTTCCGTCGCGGTGCAAAGCTCGTCGAGCTCGGTCGCGCTTAGCGCCGTTTTCTTCTCAACGAGCAATTTATGCTCCAGTTTCGCCTGTGGGGTAGCCATGGTTACATCCCAAGAAAATTACTAATTAACCGCAGCCCCACTGCTTGACTTTTTTCAGGGTGGAACTGGGTGCCGACGATATGGCCGCGCCCGGTGACGGCAACATATTCGCCGCCATAATCGACCGTGGCGAGCGCTGCTTCCTCGCCTGCATAGGATACCCCATACGAATGCACAAAGTAAACAAAATCGCCGGTTTTTATCGCCGCCATTAGCGGATGCGATTGCCGCAGCGCGAGGCGATTCCATCCCATATGGGGAATTTTCAAGGCTGCATCGGCAGGCGTTAGGCGTTTTACTTCACCTGCGAACCAGCCCAGACCTTCCGTGATGCCATGTTCATGGCTGCGTTCGTACAGCATCTGCATGCCGACACAGACTCCGAGAAAGGGCGTCTGCCCGTGCCTTACTTTCTCCTCCAGCACCGCGCGCATGCCCGGCAGGGCATTCAGCCCGGCCATGCAATCGGCGAATGCGCCCACCCCCGGCAGCACGATATGGCTGGCGTCACGCACCATGGCGGCGTCGGTAGTGACGTCGAGGGTTGCCTGCGCCGGCAACTGGCGTGCGAACGCCTTGCGCACGGAATGCAGGTTGCCTGCGCCGCAATCGATAATCGCGACCCGCATTTTACGCCATCCGTTGGCGGTCGTAGGCACGGCGCTCGGCAAGGAGTTCCGATTCGCCCACCACCACATCGCGCAGAGCATAGCCACGGCGGGCCAACTGCCAGCGCTGTAAATCATGCGCCAGCAGGCCAAGCAGCACCTGGCTGCCCACCTGCCATACGGAAAGCATGGTTTCGCCCATACCCAGCCGCGCGCCGCCTTCCATCAGGGCAACAATGAACAGGACATACAGGATAGCCGGGATCCATAAGCGGTTCGCCAGTAACCATAACAGGCCGAGCAAAAACGCCCAGAATGAGAAGCCTTCGCGCACCAGAATCATCCGCTCGCTGGGCTCGTCGCGGTCGGGGTTTTCATGCACGGTATAAATGGTCGTCGAGCGAAACATGGTCGGTTTAATTCTGCGTCAACACGCCTTTGGTGGAGGGCACCGCGTCCATTTTACGCGGGTCGATGGTGATGGCTTCGCGCAGCACGCGGGCCAGGCCTTTGTAGCAGCTTTCAACGATATGGTGGTTATTCACCCCATACAGATTCTCGATATGCAGCGTCGCGCCCGAGGTCTGGGCAAAGGCCTGAAACCATTCGCGAAACAGTTCGGTATCCATATCGCCAAGCTTCGGCTTGGAGAACTCCACCTTCCACACGAAATAGGGGCGGCCCGACAAATCCATCGCTACGCGGGTGAGGGTTTCATCCATCGGGCTTAACGCGTCGGCATAGCGGGTGATGCCACGCCGTTCGCCGAGCGCATCGGCCACTGCTTTGCCAATGGCCAGGCCGGTATCTTCGGTGGTGTGGTGAAAGTCGATATGCAGGTCGCCCTTCGCCTTCACGGTGAGGTCGATCAGGCTATGCTTGGCAAGTTGCTCGAGCATATGGTCAAGAAAGCCGATGCCGGTCGAAATCGCGTACTGGCCGGTGCCGTCGAGATTTACTTCCACGTCGATTTCGGTTTCTTTGGTCTGGCGCGTGACGCGCCCGGTGCGGGCTTGGCTCATGATGATTACTCCTGCTAGGGGCTTTACTTGAGCCAGCGCAGGGCGTCAAACTTCCATTACTAATTTGTCGATCTGCTCACTGCGCGACTGGGCGATGCGGGCAGCGTGAGCTACCGGTTTGCTGGCGTTGAGGCGGTCGATATGCAAGGCGGTCGCTTGCTGCATCACGTCGCGGGTCACCGGCCCGTCCTCGGCCAGCACGGTCACCGTATCACGCGCCGGGCCGATGCGATCGGCAAGGAAATTCTCAGCCAACTGGGCGACCCGCGCCGGGGCGGCCTGGGGTGCGTATTGGGCTATGGCCCCACTGAGCGCCTCTTTTAGCGCGGCCGACTGGTAGGTTTTTACCAGCGCTTCATGAAACAATCGATGGCCGACGATTTCTGCATGGTCGTGAATCGCCACGTCGGGCTTGGCCGGGCGAACAAAGGTTTCAACCATTTCCGCGTGCTTGCCTTCGGCCATCGCCAGCGGGGGCGGCGGGGTAGCACTTTCTGGGCTCGCGGCACGCAGCATTACCTGTTGGCGAAAGGCCGGGTCCTGAAGCAGTGCCGCGAAATACTGCGCATCGTGCTGGCGGCCGCGCA
>DITH01000064.1 GCA_002422745.1 Alphaproteobacteria bacterium UBA6189 | reverse complement strand
GGTGGGGTCGAACGGCGGCGGACCACCGGCTGGCGATGCCACCGTCACGCTGCATTTGGCATCGAGGAATGTGTAATACGGGGCGACCACCTCTTCCAGCCAGACGCCGGTGGGCTCAGCTGGGTTGCCCGTGTGGCTGGCCGAAGTAACGACGATCAGAATATGGTTGGTATGCATGGCGTGCTCCTGTGTCGGTGATCAAACACGATGCCCGTAATTATACCCCCATGCGCCGCGCGATGCCAGCTATAAAAGCGCCATGACCGGCATGCCAACCCACCCATAGAGCGCTAAGCCGCCAACCGTAAAAATCAAGAAAATACCTGCGCATAAGCTAATGCGCCGCGCCCGGGGCAGGGTGGGGTGCCGCCAGAGTGGCCAGCATAATAATGCAGCACACGCGACGGTGAAGCCGAGGCAGAAATAAAACCAGCTAGCCATGCGAGCCTCGCGACGTATGCCGCCACAGCATGATCCCGCCCCCAGCGATCAGTAGCCATGGCCCGAACCATAAAAGCCAGGTAAACGGCTCAAGCGGCGGTGATTGCAGAATTTCGGCGCCATAACGGCTGCGAAAATAATCGAGGATCTCCTGCGTGCTGTGCCCTTGCGCCGCCATCCGGCGGATTTCCTGCCGCATTTCGCGGGCGAAGGTGGCGTCCGATCCGCCTAACGCCTGACCCTCGCATACCACGCATTTCAGCTGGGCGATGGCGTCCTGTGCCACGGCTTCCTGGCGTGCGTCGGGCAGGGGTTGCTCGATCGTCACCGCAGCAGCGGCCGGGGCCCACAGAAGCCATGCCATGAGCAGCAAGTGGCGCATTATTTGCTCTCCGGTTGTGTCAGCGTTTCCAGTAATGGCGCCATCTGCTCGCGCCGCATGGTGCTATCGATCACCCCTTGCCGGTGAAAGCGAATCACCCCCGTGCTATCGAGGATAAACGTTTCGGGAATGCCGCGTAAACCCAGCGCAATCGCCGCACGGCCTTTGGGGTCGTAATGTACCTGGTCGAACGGATTGCCGTATTTTTTAAGCCAGGGTGTGATCGTCGCGGGGGCATCGTTCCACACTATGCCGACGAAGCGGGCGTTGGGATAGTGGCGTTTGAGCGCGACCAGCTCTTCCATCTCCAAGGCGCACGGCGTGCACCAACTGGCAAATACATTCAGCACCACGGCCGGTGCGTTCAGTGTGTCGGCATCGATCGGCGCAGGCTGGCTGTCGGCGGCCAGCACGGCCAGGGCAGGCAGTCGGGTGCCAACCAGCGGGCTTTGCGCCGTGGGTTTGCCACCATCCATGCTGAGCAGGGCGACAAGAAGCAAGGTGGCGATGCCTAGAAAAATCAAGCCGGGTAACAGGCGAATCATACATGCTCCTCACGGATTAAACGGCGGACACTGGCCATAAGAGCGAGTAACCCTCCCATAGCGCTCACGACAAAACCAAGCCAGATGAGTTGCTGCCCCGGCACCACATACAGCCGCACCCCAAGGGTACGCGAATCGCCGATTTCGGCATCGCCCAGCACGAGATAGAGGTCGCGCCAGGGCAAGGAGTAAAGTGCCGCTTCCGAGGTCTGCATACCGCGCACCGGATAGTCGCGCAGCTCAGGCATCAGGTGGGTGAGGGGGTGTCCATCCTGCGCGATCAGGAAACGCGCGCGCCGCGCGGTGTAGTTAGGCCCGTCATGCTGTTCGGTGTGGTCGAGCGTCAGCGTATACTTGCCGAACTGCAACGGCGCACCCGCTACCACCGGTGCTTCGTAGGTTTCTTTCAGCAAACCGGTGAGGGTGATGCCCAGCGCCAGTGCGGCGACTCCGCCATGGGCCAGAAAACTGCCCCAGACATGCAGGGTCAGATTGCCTGCCCGGCGCTGGCGATGCAGGTAACGCACACTCCCCGCAATTAGCCAAAAACCAAGTCCGAGCCCGGCAAACGCGAGGAGCGCCTGCGGCGCAAAAAATCCCAGGGCCAGCAGCGCCGCCAGAAACAGACTGGGCACCAGCGCACGCGCATGGGTAAGCAACTGGCTACGGCGTGTGCGATCCCAGCCGATCAAGGGGGCGAGGGCAGCCAGCAGCAGTAGCGGCGCGGCGATGGGCAAGACGGTGCTATTAAAATAATGGGGCCCGACCGCCACGCTGGGAAGTCCGAAAAGTTGCAGCGCAAGCGGATAGAGAATGGCTAGCAATACCGTGCCCGTCGCGGCCAGTAACAACATATTGTTGAGCAGGATAAACCCACTGCGCGATACCAGTTGCACCGGGGTGCTGGCGGTAAAATCGCTCCGCGCAAACAGCGCCAGCGCACTGCCTGCGATCAGCACGATATAGGCGAGGATATACATGCCGCGCGCCGGATCGGAGGCAAATGCATGCACCGAGGTGATCAGGCCCGAGCGCACGATAAATGTGCCCATCAACGAGAGCACAAAGGTAAGAATTGCTAGCAGCACCACCCAGCGCATCAGCGCGCCGCGGCGCATCAGCACCAGGTTGGAATGCAGCAGCGCCGTGCCGGACAGCCAGGGCAGCAGCGACACATTCTCGACCGGGTCCCAGAACCANNCCACCAGCCGCCCCAACCCAGCTCGCGGTAAGCCCACCACGACCCGGCGCCGATGCCGAGGGTGAGTGCGATCCAGGGAAATAAAATCCACGGGTGCACCTGCTTTGCCCAGTCGCGGTTGAGCCGGCCACTCAGCATGCCCGCAACCGCGTAGGCGAACACGATGCCAAACCCGACATAGCCGATGTAGAGGGTAGGAGGGTGGAAAGCCAGACCGATATCCTGCAGAATGGGGTTGAGATCCTCGCCATCGGCCGGTGCGGGCCAAACGCGTAAAAACGGATTCGAGGTGAACAGGATAAACGCAAGGAAACCGGCGCTGACAGCGCCATTCACCGCCAACGTAAAGACCCGCAGCACGGTATCACGCGCCGGTAGGTAGGCGACCAGAAACCCGCAGCCGGTAAGCACCAGCATCCACAACAGCATCGAACCTTCATGGTTGCCCCAGCTGCCGGCGATTTTATACAAAAGCGGTTTGCTTGAATGCGAGTTGAGGATCACATTCAGCACCGTGAAATCGGATAGGATATAACCGTGAACATGGGCCGCGAACGCGCCTACAACCAGGGCAAAAGCCAAGGTGGCGGCCGGACGTGACAGCCCACCGATGCGATGGGCCCCTGCCGTCCGTTGCAATAACGGTACCGCGCCTTGCAGCACACTGGTCAGCAACGCCATGACCAGACAAATCTGCCCAAATTCTGCGATCATGGAGTGGATTCCCCGTCCTGCCAGCGGTCACTTTTTTTCAAAGCGTCGACCACTTCTTTGGGCATATAATTTTCATCATGTTTGGCAAGAATGCTCGCCGCATCGAAACTGCCCGTATCCTTGAGCTGGCCTTGCGCAACCACCCCTTGTCCCTCCTTGAACAGGGCGGGCACCAATCCCATATAGGAAGCATGAAGTTCATGCGTGCCATCGGTAATGATAAACCCGGTCTTTCCTGCCGTGGTGCGGTAGATGCTGCCTTCCTTCACCAACCCGCCGACGCGTATGACGCGTTCACGTGTAAAGCTGCCATCGGCCATGGTCTGGTACAGGTCGGTCGGTGTATAAAAGAAAATCAATTGCTGGCGAAAGCTGCTCAGAATGCCAAGGGCGGCGAGCCCCATCACCGTGACGGTAAACAGCACCACCAGCAGCCGGCGATGTTTCGGCTTCATAGCGGATCCGATGTCAGAATGCGCCGCACCCGTCGCGCCGCCAGCCATGTATGGGCAATCAGTCCGGTAAGCAACGCGGCAGTCAGCCCATATGCGGCAAAGATGTAATCGCTATAATCCATGGGCGCAGTGCATAAGCCAAACCGGTTCAAAGTGGTAGCAAAAAAGCCGCGCTTTGGGTCATCCACAACCAACGCGTCAGTAATTCTGTATATGCCATGTAATTTGCTTGCGAGGCAGCAGGAAGTTTGCTGCTATGAATTTTTAAAAATCAATGGCTCGCCCGGCTTCGTTCGTGCGACGCCTTTTTTGCTGCGCTAGGGAGAGTGACCAACCGACCATGACGCCACCGGATTCCAACGAAGGGGATTTCCTCTCGGGCTCAAGCAAGCCCGCGGGTGAAACGGCACAGCCGCAGGAGACGCCAGAGGCGGCTGCGGCACAGCCCGATCTTCCGCCTGAGGCGCCGGTGAATCCTTCGCCCCCTGCTGCCTTCGACAGCCCCGGCGAAAGCGGCCTTGGCAAGGCGCCGGAAGAAAAGAAACCGATGCGTATCGGCGAAAAGTTAATGTCGCTCGGCTTGATCTCGAAAGATCAGCTGGAGATCGCTCTGCGCGAGCAGCAGAAATCCAAAAAACTGCTCGGCAATGTACTTGTCACCATGAACTTCATCACCGAGTCGGCGCTGGGTGAAGTGTTGGCCGAGTCGACCGGCACCGAACGGTTCGATGCCAAATCTAGCATGCTGGACCCGGCGGTAGTAGCCATGGTGCCGCGCGATGTCTGCGTGCGAAACAAAGTGATTCCCGTGCAATTGGATAAGGGCGTGGTGAAGCTTGCCATGGTCGATGTGTTCAACGTGCTGGCGATCGACCAGGTGCGCCGCCATTTCGACAAATCACTGCGTATCGTGCCAGTGTACTCAACCGAAACCGAGATCAATGAGCTGATCGAGCGCTACTACAATTACGACCTGTCGATCGACGGGATTTTGCGCGAGATAGAAACTGGCATCCGCGATAAAACCCAACTCGACGGGCGTGAGGAAGGTTATGTAAATCCTACCGTGCGGCTGGTGAATGCGTTGCTGATCGATGCAATCAAGCAGGGCTGCTCGGACATCCATTTCGAGCCCGAAGGCACCTTCCTGCGCCTGCGGTACCGGATCGACGGCGCCTTGCAGCAAATCCGTTCGTTCCACCGTGATTACTGGCCCGCCATGCTGGTACGCCTGAAAATTATGTCGGGCATGAATATCGCCGAAACCCGCTCGGCGCAGGATGGGCGCATTAACATGGTCGCGCTCGGCCGCGAGGTCGATTTCCGGGTGGCGACGCAACCCACGGTGCATGGGGAGAACGTGGTGCTGCGTATTCTCGATAAATCGAAATCGCTGGTGGAAATCGACAAACTCGGCTTCTCCGAGCATAACCTGACACTACTGAAAAAATGCCTGAAGCGGCCAGAGGGGATTATCGTCGTTACCGGCCCGACCGGCTCGGGGAAAACCACGACGCTTTATTCAGTGCTAAGTTTCATCAATTCGATCGACGTCAACATCATGACGCTGGAAGAC
>DITH01000058.1 GCA_002422745.1 Alphaproteobacteria bacterium UBA6189 | reverse complement strand
TGTAGGTAGAGGGTTCAATCTCTGTGACATTGACGAGTTTCATAAGCCCAGCCTGCGTTTCAGTTCTTCGATGATTTCCTTTTTCTCGAACCCGGCGGATTGCTTGATGCCTTCCAGCCATTCGAGGTATTGCTCCCGCTCAATCGGGAAGCTGTAGGCTCCGATGCGGGCCGTGGTGTCGGCTTCCTCGATGTCGTCGTTCTCGTCATCGCCAAAACCATCTTCCAGCAGGCCATCCACGGCGGCCTTGATGTCCCGTAATTCTTCATCGTTAAACCCCAACAGTTCTGCGCTAAACGCCGCTTCTTCCAACTCCACGATTTCGAGCTGCAGAAGCGCCTTGTCCCATTCCGATTCCTCGCCCACACGGTTGTCCGTGATGCGATAGGCTTTGATTTGCTCCGGCGTAAGTTCGGCGGCGATATGCACCGGCACCTTTTTCAGCCCCAGCCGTTTCGCCGCTTCGTATCGGACATGGCCGACCACGATCACATGCTCTGCATCGACCACAATGGGCTGGCGGAAGCCAAACTCCTTGATGGAAGACGCGACCTTATCGACCGCGTGCGCGTTAATCCTTGGATTGCGGGCGTAAGGCACCACCTGATCCAGCGGCATCAGTTCAATTTTCATAAGACCATCCATTTCGTTTTTTTGACCAACCCATTTCGTTTTTTGATTTCTGGAAGTCATTGAACTCACTCAATAACCGCACCAAAAAAACGAAACGAAACCGACTTTCCAGCTCTGTCCCTAGCGAAATCCCGCGCTCGCGGCGTACCCGTGGAGGGTGGTCGGGAAGGACCCGCCGCCGCGCCGGTCGAGGGCGCGGCGGCAGGCGGGCGCTGCGGGGCCGGAGGGCATCAAGGGGGGTATGACCACTCGCCACCGGGAAGCGCCGCTACAGGGGCCGTTGCCGGGGCGCTGCGCCGTAACCCATTCGAGGTTATGGCTCGCAGCGCACCATGCCGCGCATCGGCTCCGCCTGTTCAAGATATTGATATTACTAAGAAAAGAGCATTGATTGCAGGTGCAGCCCTGTTATCGTTTCACCTGCTAACCAACTGTTATAGAATTATAAACAGCCCATGCAGGCCACCGACCACGCCAAGCAATTTCGTAAAGCCTTTGACCGTTTGTCATACCGTCGCAGCTGGCATGATGCCTTCCGCGACTTCGTAGAAATCGCCGCCTGCACCGTCCATCAGGAGCCATACTTCTACGGCCATCTGGATAAGGATGCCGACTATCACCGCATCGAGCAGCGCTACCTCGATACCATCAAGAAATACACGCCCGACGAGATAGAGCATATCGTCACGCTCTACAGCACCGCGCTCATGGCGTTACGCGCCGACAGCGTGGATTTCCTCGGCCAGCAATACATGGATTTGGAAGTCCATAATAAGCACAACGGCGAGTTCTTCACCCCCGGCAGTGTCAGCCGCATGATGGCACAAATGCAGATGCACGGCATCGGCAAGCTGATTGCCGCCAAGGGCTATGTCACGCTGCAAGAACCGGCCTGCGGTGCAGGCGTAATGGTCATTGAAGCCGCCAACGTCATCCGCGAGGAAGGCCACGACCCATGCGTATCCATGTTGTTCCAAGCCATCGACGTGAACCGTACCTGTTTCAACATGGCATATTTCCAGTTATCGGCGCTGCGCCTGCCGGGGGTGGTCATTCACGGCGACACCCTCCGCATGGAGCAATGGGAAGCTCGCGCCACCCCGCAATGGAAGATGATGCAGAAACACGGCGTTTCCGCCGCGCTGCTCCCTGATGCCATCCAGCCGATCACCTCCGCACAATCCCTGAACCTATGAGGACAACCATGCTCGACACCGCCACCACTACCACGAAAATCGCCGCCCTGAATGACCGGCTCCGCCAAACCTATTGGGGCGGCAAGGTCATGACGACACCGGGCATCAACGATTTGCCGGAAGATACGCAACTCGCCATCTTCCGGGCCGTGATGGAATACGACGATTTCACCGAGGCCAACGACCCGCATGGTGAGCATGACTTCGGCAAGGTGGTGGTGAGCGGCGTTTCCTGCTTCTGGAAAATCGACTACTACGATCACACCCTGACATGGGGTTCCGACGAACCGGCCAACCCGGACGTTACCACCCGCGTCCTGACCATCATGCGGGCCAGCGAATACTAACCTTTGCCCGCTTTGCTTGCCAGCCGTGAAAGGTAGAAGGCGAGATTCCGCTTAAACTCCGTCCCGAATTGTTCCTTCACGCGACTGTTCATAATCGCCGCGTTTTCCCGCTGCTTGAACAACTGCATGATGCCGGGGCCGAACATCATTTTCAGCGGCAGGCGTTTTCCCGATTTCTTCATGTAAACTTCGGTCTGGCTTGAGCCTTTCTTGCGCGGCGCGATAAACGCTCCCCGGTAGGTTTTGGTTTTGCCCCATGCCTTCGCTTTCACCAGCCCGCGCTTGCCGCCCGGTTGCTGTGTCGGCTTACGCGCCCCCACCACGCACTCAATCAGGCGCAGTGGCCGGTCGCTTGCCACCAGCGTCACCCACAGGCGCTTGAAGTTGGCGCGGCGTATCTCGATGCGCCGTTTTACCCCACCTTGGCGGCTACCTATCTGCGGGGCGATATGGCGGGCGCTGGCGGTAGCAGTGCTATCCGCTACCCGGTTTAGCGTCCGCACCGTTGTTTGCGGCACAACGTCCTTT
The DNA here is from genome assembly GCA_002422745.1 of Alphaproteobacteria bacterium UBA6189. GTDB lineage: Bacteria > Pseudomonadota > Alphaproteobacteria > Rickettsiales > UBA3002 > QFOX01. The sequence goes on along the minus strand of DITH01000058.1, from coordinate 7,102 downwards.
TCTAAGGCCGTGAGGCCGCGCTTGAGCGATTTCAGATCGCGCTCGACTAATACATCAAAAGCCATGATAAATCCTTGCCGCCATGTTAGGCGGCTTGCTGGGTTGCAATGTAAAATGGAAACTGGATAATGGTTGCTCGTTGGGCCGGATTTTGTCGAAAATCATCAACTAAGGCCCGCCAGATAGCACACCAGTGCTTAAAAGCACTGGTGTGCTATCTGCTTATACAGTTGATGAGATGAGAACGGAGTTCGACAAAAATTCAGTAGAATTTTTGGAAATCGAGCGAAGCGAGAGACCCGAAGGGCGCGAAGCCAGCAGGGCAGCGTCAATCTCATCCCGTCCGCCATTGATCTTCTATGGTTTACCTGGCTTTATAAGGCACGAGCATGATTTCGTGAGCGTTCGGCAGGATCACCGAGTACGCATCAAACTCTTCAGCGACCACGTGATCTTTCCCCATACTGGCATCCTCATCCAGAACACCTTTCACCGTGACGTTGTCACCGGACGCGAGCTTACCCACGAATGAGCTTCCTTCGGTATCAATGACGATCTCACCGGTAGCATCTTTCAGTACGAAGCTTTCCTCGTCGATGTGATCCACATGCCCGGTCAGAACAGTAGGTTCTGGAAATCCAATCTCCGCAATAGCTGTGGCTGAGCAAGCGCCCAGAACCAGAGTAAGCGGAATAGTGAGATATATAGGTTTCATGCCAGGCTCCCATGAAAAGTTGGTTAATTGGTATAAAGCCATCCGATATAGAGGGCGTACGCGACCAGAAATAAAACGCCGGTCATTTTGGAAATCTTCTGCACGAAGTAGATGATGGCAAGCACCAGCACCGCAATGGCAAAATTCAGCGGAACGTCAAAACCGGCAATCGGCTCACTCAGCGGCACTGGCTTGATGATCGCTGTAATCCCCAGAATGCTGAGGATGTTAAACAGGTTGCTGCCCAGCACGTTGCCGATAACAACATCGGAATGCTTCTTGATCGAGGCGGAGATCGCCGTTGCCAATTCCGGCAACGAGGTGCCGACCGCCACCAGTGTCAGGCCGATCACCGCTTCCGGGATGCCCATCTGACGGGCGATGTTGCTTGCTCCTTCGACCAGGAAATCCGCACCGAATACCAGCATGGCAATCCCGATCACACTCATCAGGATGGAAACACCCAGACCCAACGTATTACTAAATTCCTGAGCTTCATGCTCATGCACCGTGCTCTGAGCTTTCACCGGCAACGCTTTCTTCTCGCGCATCTCTGCGTTGTAGGAATAAACGAGATACGCCACAAGCAGTGCCACCATGCCAGCGCCAGCCAGGGCAGAAATACTGCCGGCAAAGGTCAGCATCACCAGCAAGGCGCTCACAGCCACCACCGCCAGCGCATCGCGCCGGATGGGTTGAGCCGCACAGATGACCGGGCCGATCACCGCCGACACGCCAAGAATAAGCAGCACGTTGGCGATGTTGCTGCCCACCACATTCCCCAGCGCAATGTCGGGTTGGCCGGCAAGAGACGCTTTAATGGATACCAGCAGCTCGGGCGTGGAGGTGCCGAATCCGACCACCACCACGCCGATCAGTATAGCAGAAATACCAAGCCGCTCTGAAATGGCGACACTGCCTCTGACAAGTGCCTCGCCACCGGCAAAAAGTAGCACCAAACCGCTAATAATAAGTAGGTAATCCATTGCATCTCCTCGGCATCATTTCTTTGATATGCGATCTGGGAGATATCCGGGAGGTTTTGAAAAAACGAACCTGCACCAGGATTTCCCAGTGCGGTCCGACATCACGATGCATGATACATCGCCAGAGGGGCCCGGTCCCGCGATGTGCAAGATAGGTATTTTTTCCGTAGAATCAATCCATTTTCGACGCGCCGCATGGAAATAGAATTTTAACTGGTTTTTAAGCTGGGCGCTAGGTTGCTGAGAGCATCCTGCTCGAGCAATGGTACCGATCGGTGCGACCTCCGTGATCGGCTGCATTTTCTACTTGGCAGTTGATGGGCCACACCGCATACAGACGGAGAACCAGCGGAGTATGTATGCAGCGCCTAAGCCACGACACCAGTAACGCCATTCCAATCCTGCCGTTTCAGCCGGAGCCGTTTCAGCAGTGGCTCGGCACACAGGATGCGATGACGCAGGCATGGGTGCGGCACAACCCCTTTACCGCCGCACCGGAAAACACCCTGCTTTTACCCGATGCGAACGGCATGCTGCGTGCCGTACTGGTAGGCTGCGATGCACGGGCACCCATCTGGTGCCTGGCGCATTTGCCCGCCGTGATTCCCGCCGGCACCTATCGGCTGGACGCGGATTGGACGGCGGAACAGATGGCCGATGCCGCGCTGGGTTTCCTGCTGGCGCAATACCAGTTCGGTAAATACAAAAAATTGGAACGCAAAGAACTGACCCTCGCCTTACCGAAGCACGTCGCGCTGGAGCCGATCGAACGTCGGTATGACGCCATCGCGCTTACGCGCGACCTCATCAATACACCGCCAAACGATATGTCCCCCGCCGCGCTCGCCGATGCCGCCAACCAATTGGCGCAAGCCCAGGGCGCGGAGATTACCGTCATCAGCGGTGAAGATTTACTGAAAGAAAATTTCCCGGCCGTGCATGCGGTCGGCCGTGCCTCCAGTGCTGCACCGCAATTTATCGATTTGCGCTGGGGCAACCCCGATCACCCGCTCGTCGTGCTGGTTGGAAAAGGCGTCACCTTCGACACAGGCGGCCTCGATTTGAAGCCGCTTTCCGCCATGAAGCTGATGAAAAAAGACATGGGCGGCGCCGCGATCGCGCTGGGATTAAGCCAGCTCATCATGACCGAAAAGCTACCGATTCGCCTGCGCCTGCTGATCCCGGCGGTGGAGAATATGGTGGGCGGCAATGCATTTCGCCCGCAGGATATTCTGCAAACCCGCAAAGGCATCACCGTGGAAGTGGGCTCGCCCGATGCAGAAGGCCGTATCATCCTGGCCGATGCACTGGCCGAGGGCGACCGCGCCAACCCGGCACTGATGGTCGATTTCGCCACCCTCACCGGCGCGGCGCGGGCGGGGCTCGGCACCGAATTGCCCGCGCTTTACAGCAACCGCGACGACGTGGCGCTGGCGATTGTTACTCACGCCATGAAGGTCGCCGACCCCATGTGGCATATGCCCCTGTGGCAAGGCTACGCCAAATATTTAGCGTCGCCGGTGGCCGATATCACTAACTCGCCCAATTACAGTTTCGGCGGCAGTATTACGGCAGCGCTGTTTCTGGAAAAATTCGTCAGCCCTTCGACCCCGTGGGTACATATCGACACCTATGCCTGGAACCCGGAGCCCCTGCCCGGCCGGCCGCCCGGCGGCGAAGCACTCGGCCTGCGGGCCCTGTTTGGCTATCTGAAGGAACGATTCGGCAACTAATAATTAAACGTCAGCGATCTTCATCAAACTGTCATCCATTTGTTGTATGCGTTCTCTATAATATAAGCTCAACCGATGGAGAACAACATGGCCAATGATAACGATAACACGCCCTACACTCCCCGCGCAACGGATGCGCAAGACGCCTACGGCCCGGTAAGCTATGGGCCGAACGCAATGGGATTTGCCACATCTAGCACACCTGAAGAAGATGAAGCGCTAGAGAAAGAGAAGCTTAAATTTTCGCAGGCGTTTGCAGCCACGGTGGCAACGCACCCTGATTTTGAGGATTACAAGGCTGCCGTTCTCGCTGCCGGCAAAGAATCGAAAGAACATGTTAAACAAGCCGCAGATACGATTTTAGGTGGCGCCAAACAATTCGCGAATGACTATTGGAATCAAATGAAAGCCAGCTTCGGCCCGATCGAACTTTCAGCCGAGAAAATGGCCAATGACGCTGAAGCTGCCGCGGCTCCGATCGCCAACGATGGGGGGGGAAGAGAGGTTTCCTTTACCCCTCAACCGTATCGCCTTACCCAACCGCAAAATAACCAGACCTTAGGAGAGCGGATAAAGAAGGCAAATAGCGATCGCAATGGGCAATCCATCGCCATCTAATTAAGCTACTCCGCTGCCAATCGTTTTAATTCGGCCACGAGATCAAGCGCCTGACGGGGCGTTAAATCATCCACATCAGCCTTAGCTAGACGTTCAGCCAACGGATGAGTAACTTTCTCAGTATATTGAAATAACGGAAGTTCCGGTGGCGACGCCGACTCATTCAATCGATGCCCGGATTCCAGCGTTTGCAGCAAATGCCGTGCCCGCACCAGCACCGGCTGCGGCATACCCGCCAGTGCTGCGACATGGATGCCATAGGATTTATCGGCATAACCGGGCGTAATGGTATGGAGAAACACCAGCGTGCCCTGAAATTCCTTGGCGCTGGCATGGTAATTTTTTAGCCGCGGCAGGGTTTCGGCCAGCGCTGTCAGCTCGTGGTAATGCGTCGCAAACAATGCCCGACACTTGGTACTATCGTGCAAATGCTCGGCGACCGCCCAGGCGATGGACACCCCATCATAGGTGGCGGTGCCCCGGCCAATTTCGTCGAGCACCACCAGCGACTGCGCAGTCGCCTGATGCAGGATGCTGGCGGTTTCCACCATCTCGACCATAAAGGTCGATTGGCCGCGCGCCAGATCATCCGCCGCGCCGACACGGCAGAATAGTTTATCGACCAGCCCGATCACTGCCGACTGGGCAGGGATAAAACTACCCAGCTGCGCCAGAATCACCAGCACGGCCTGCTGACGCAGAAACGTCGATTTTCCGCCCATGTTCGGCCCCGTGATGAGATGCAGCATACCGGGATTATCCTGCGACGGACCAGTGGGCGATTCACTGGCGGCAAGCAGACAATCGTTGGCAATAAATTCCAGATGCTGGCGCCGCACTGCCGCCTCCACGACCGGATGGCGGCCAGCCCGTATGGTTAGCATGGGCTGGCTGGTAAGTTGCGGCCGCACCCATGCCCCTTCCTCGGCCAGTTGGGCCAGTGCCGTGATGACGTCGAGCTGCGCCAACGCACGCGCCGCGGCGATAATAGCCTCGCCCTGCTGGAGAATCTTACTACGCAATTCCTCGAACACCATCAGCTCAAGCTGCAGCGCTTTTTCGCCCGCTTCGGTAATGTTGCGGGCAATGTCATTCAGCTCTGGCGTGCTGTAGCGCAGACTGCCCACCAGCCCCTGCCGGTGGATGAAATGCGGCGGCACTTTCTTTTCATGAATCTGCGTGACTTCGATAAAGTAGCCGAGCACATTATTTTGCTTGATTTTGAGCGACGGAATGGCCGTTTCCTGCTTGAGTTTGGCTTCCATCGCAGCGATCACGCGCTTGGATTCATCACGCAGGCGGCGCCATTCGTCGAGATCGGCGCGGTAACCTTCGGCCACGAAATGCCCGTCGCGCGCCTGCATCGGCACCTCCGGTTTCAGGGCTTGCGCCAGTAAGTCGGCCAAAACATGATGGCCTTGCAACGCCTGCCGTACGCCTGCCAACAAGGCAGGCATTTCCAGCAGACGCAACCGCTCGTGCAGCAGGTTAGCTTGCTGCAACCCCTGCCCCAGCTGGAGCAAGTCACGCGGGCCGCCCCGGCCCAGGGAAAGACGGCCAATGGCGCGCTCCATATCGGCGATAACCTTCAACGCCGCGCGTATATCGTGACGAAGGCTGGTATGCTCGAGCACATACTCCACGGCATCGGCGCGCGCCGTGATGCCGTGCATTTCGTAGAGCGGCGCAGCCACCCATTGTCCGAGTAAGCGCCCGCCGCAGGCGGTTACCGTGCGGTCGATCGTCGCCAGCAAGCTGCCGCGGCGTGTTCCGTTAAGCGTGAGGACAAGCTCAAGATTGCGACGGGTAGCGGCATCCATCTGCATATAAGAAGCGGTGGATTCATGCTTCGGCACATCGAGCCGTGCGGCGGCTTCCAGCTGGGTCGCACCGAGATAGTCGAGCAGCACGCCGCAGGCGACGGTTTCTTCCGCACTGAAATGTCCGAACCCGCTGAGGTCGGCCACTTTGTAGTGGTCGTGCAGTCGCCGTGCGGCACTGCGCGCATCGAATAAAGTGTCGGGCCGCGCCGTGCATAGGGTTCGCCACTCGTAAAACCATGCTTCGCGGTTCAGCTGATCCTGCGCCGCCTGGCTGATCACCAATTCGCGCGGTTGCAGCCGCGCCAGCTGCGCCGGCAAATCGGTGAATGCCATGGCCATGGTGGTGAACTCGCCGGTCGCCAGCTCCAGCCAGGCCAATGCCGCCTGTTGGCCGTGCAAGGCAAGACAAGCAAGGTAATGCGACTGCGTCGGCGCCATCAGGCTTTCCTCGGTAATGGTGCCTGGTGTCACGACCCGCACCACCTCACGCCGCACCACCGCTTTATGGCCGCCTCGCTTTTTGGCTTCCTCGGGCGTTTCCATTTGCTCACAAATGGCAACACGCACCCCACTGGCGATCAGCTTCTGTAGATACATATCGGCTGCATGCACCGGCACGCCGCACATCGGAATGGGCCTACCATCATGTTCGCCGCGCGATGTCAGCGCGATATCCAATGTTGCAGCAGCAGCGCGCGCATCATCGAAGAAGAGCTCAAAAAAATCACCCATGCGGTAGAACAACAGGCAATCCTCGACCTTCGCCTTCAGCGCGAGATACTGCACCATCATTGGTGTCGGTCCCGATGTTGCTTTCATTGTCCCCGTCATGGGCAACGCGATAGCGGAGCCGTTCCTGCGGGGCAATGCTTGCCCTAGCGGCACCACCACGTTAGGGCAGTTTAAATGATAAAATACGGTCAGGCCCCAAAATGAACGATAGCGACGTCCAGATTACAGCTCAGGAAGCTTTGGATTTTCATTCCCAAGGTCGTCCAGGGAAAATCGAAATCGTGGCGACCAAGCCAATGGCGACGCAACGTGATTTGTCTCTGGCATATTCACCAGGCGTCGCCGTGCCAGTGCAGGCCATTTATGACGACCCGGCAACCGCCTATGATTATACTGCCAAGGGTAATCTCGTCGCCGTTATCTCAAATGGTACAGCGATTCTTGGCATGGGCAATTTGGGTGCATTGGCATCCAAGCCCGTGATGGAAGGCAAGG
>DITH01000201.1:543-8666 GCA_002422745.1 Alphaproteobacteria bacterium UBA6189 | reverse complement strand
CGGTTCATCCAGTAGGTCACACTGATGCCCTCGAGTAGTTCCGATGCATCGCCCGGCCGGTCGGTATGGTACACCCAGCTGTGCCAGCACCGCTTGCGCTTGGGCATAATCCCGGTATCGCTGTGCAGGTATGCCGTGTTGGGCTGATACTGGAAAGCCCCCAATATCTCGCGTTCGGCCTGCATCGCATCGTTCAGCAGCGCGAGCGTTTCATTCGCATGGCAGGCAAATACGACCTGATCATATGTCGCCGCCGTGCCGGTGCTATCAGTCACGATCATCTGTTCCTGCTGCCCTGTGACCGAGGTCACCGCACACTGTGTTCGAATGCAATGCTGATACGGTGCCGTCAGTTTCGCCACATATTGCTGGGAACCGCCCGTCACCGTGTACCATTGATGCTGGCCGCTAAGCGAGAGAAGGCCGTGGTTTTTGAAGAACTGTACGAACGTCACGGCAGGGAAAGCAAGCATTTGCTGGGGCGGGCAGCTCCAGATCGCGCCCCCCATGGGTAACAGGTAGTCGCGGCGGAACCGTGCGCCCAGTCGGAGGCGGTCGATGAGCTCGCCCAGCGTCAGGTCCGGATACGCTTCGACCGTTTGAAGTGCACGCGCGTTGAACCGTAGCACATCGCGAATCAGCCGGTAGAAGGACGGGCTAAGCAAGTTGCGCCGTTGGCCGAAGACCGCATTCAGGCTCTGTGCCCCCCACTCCACCGTGCCACCGAAGAGGCTGATCGCAAAGCTCATGTCGCTTGGCTGTACCGCAACGCCGAGATGGCGAAAGAGCGCGGTCAGGTGCGGGTAGTTCGGTTCGTTGAATACAATGAAACCCGTATCCACCGGTATAGCGCCGTGATCGCGCGTCACTGTAAGGGTGCGCGTATGACCGCCAATGCGCGGTGCTTTTTCGTAGAGCGTCACATCGCGCCCGGCTTCGTGCAGCATATAGGCCATTGCCATGCCTGAAATGCCGCCGCCAATCACTGCTACTTTTGTCACGCGATTCTCCAGAATTGACTTCAACGGCGCAGGGAGTTAAATCAGACTCATTGGTCTAATACAATAGACTGCTGAGTCTAGTCAAACACGTTTTTCAGGCAAGTTGCATGGCACCACGTACCCGCTCGGTAGATCCCAGAAAAAGCGATGCAATCCTGCGCGCCGCGATCGAGCTTTTCCCGCAATTGGGCTACGACAAAACCACGATGGACGATATCGCAAAGCAGGCCGGCGTCACCAAACAGACGGTGTATTCCCATTACAAAAGCAAAGACCAGCTCTTTACCCGGATGATCGACAAGCTCTGCCAGCGAGGCGTGAGTCATGCGCCGATCGCCGGCACGAAAACCCGCTCGTTCGAATCGCTCCTGCTTGAGATTGGCCTTAATTTGCTCACCCTTATCACCAGCAAAGAAGGCATGGCCATTACCCGCCTCGTCGTTGCGGAAGCTGGCCGCTATCCGAAACTGGCCAGGCTTTACTACGAAAGCGGTACGCAGCGGATCATGCAGTTACTTGCCGAGTTTCTTGATGGCCAGAATGCTCGCGGCGTGATTGCCGTTCCCAATACAGAAAGTGCCGCCGCTTATTTCTTTGCGCTGCTGAAAGGCCAGTATTTTTTGCGCATGACCCTGGGCGTTCCCCCTATTCCTTCGGAGCGCGAAAAAAAGGCACATGTGAAAGAAGTGGTTGCTATTTTTCTGGCACTTTATGCTGGCAAAACCCCCATGCACACGAAAAGCAGTTTATGATGCCCCGTTTCTGCCTATTTCTTCTTTGTGCCTTGACCTTTAGCAGTTGCGCACCCGCCGACCTGCTCAACGCCTCGATCCCGCGGGTGGGGTACGGCATTACCCGCGATATCGCGTATGGCCAGCATCCCCGGCAACGGTTCGATATCTATGTGCCCGCCCGCGCACGCCATGCGCCATTGGTGGTGTTCTTCTATGGCGGCAGCTGGCAGAACGGCAGCAAGGATGATTACCGTTTCCTTGGCCAGGCACTGACCGAGCAAGGCTTCGTCGTTGCGGTGGTCGATTACCGGCTCTATCCTGAAGTGCGCTTCCCCGCTTTCGTGGAAGACGCCGCGCGCGCGGTCGCCTACCTGCATCAGCATGCGGATAGCTACGGCGCCGATCCTGGCGCGTTGTTCGTAGCGGGCCATTCCGCAGGGGCCTACATCGCCATGATGGTCGGTAGCGACCCGCGCTATTTGCGCCAGGTCGGCGGTCAGCGCAGTTGGGTGCGGGGCATTATTGGCATCGCCGGCCCCTATAATTTCCTTCCCTTCACGGACGAAGCGATCAAAAGCATTTTCAGCACGGCGCCGGATGCCGAAACCCAGCCGATCAATCATCTGGTGGGCAGCGTGCCGCCAGTGTTTCTGGCCACCGGTACTGAGGACGACACCGTCGATCCACGTAACAGCACGACGCTACGGGATGCGCTGGCGAAACGCGGAACGCCGGTAGAGTACCATCGCTATCCCGAAACCGGCCATATCGGGATCATCCTGTCGTTGGCCGAGGGTTTCCGCGACCGCACCACGCTACTAGCCGACATCCGCCATTTTATACGGCAGACATTGCCCCGATAATTAGGGGCTACTCAGGTTCCGCAAAAGGTTTGGTACATACCTGCATCTGCAGGTGGCGGTGCCGCAAACTCGGCGTATTCGGATCTGTCGTCATAGGGTTTTTCTAAGGCAGCGAGCAGTCGCGTGAGCTTCGAGAGGTCACCCTGTTCTGCGGCTTCCAGCGCCGCTTCCACCTGGTGGTTGCGAGGTATGATGGCCGGGTTGTGCGCCCGCATCAAACACTCGGCAGACATGGACTGTTTGTTATTGCGCGCGCGACGCTCCATCCATCGCCGGTGCCATGTCTGAAACACGGGATCGCGATAGATACCATCGTTAGAACGCTCACCGCACAAATCACGGAAAGTGCTGGTGTAGTCGGCATGCTGCGTTTGCATCCAGGCCAGCAGCGCTTGTACAAGGGCGAGATCATCGCCTTCCTCGCCGAAAAGACCGAGTTTTTTGCGCATGCCTGAAAGCCATGCGTGCGCATACCATTCCCCGAACCGCTCGATGGATGTTTCTGCCATTTCGACTGCCTGCTGCATATCCGCGTGCAATAACGGCAACATCGCCTCCGCAAACCGGGCAAGGTTCCATTGGGCGATGATGGGCTGATTCGCATAGGCATAGCGGCCCTGTTGGTCGATCGAGCTAAAGACCGTGTTCGGGGCGTAGCGATCCATAAAGGCGCAGGGGCCATAATCGATTGTCTCGCCGCTGATCGTCATATTATCGGTATTCATCACACCGTGGATGAACCCAACATGCATCCATGCCGCGACCAATGCGGCTTGACGCTGCATCACCGCTTCCAAAAAGTCGCGATAGGGCGTCGCCGACGCTTGGATCTCGGGATAGTGGCGCCCAATGGCATAATCCGCCAATTGCTTCAATGCCTGCACATCTTCACGCGCGGCAGCGAATTCAAACGTGCCGACACGCAGATGACTGCTTGCTACGCGCGTGAGAATTGCCCCCTGCCGCAATTCATCGCGCAGCACGGGCTCTCCGGTTGTCACCACCGCCAGACTACGTGTGGTGGGAATGCCCAGCCCATGCATCGCTTCGCTGATGAGGTATTCACGCAGCATCGGCCCCAGCACGGCCCGCCCATCGCCGCGGCGTGAATAAGGCGTTGGGCCCGAGCCTTTGAACTGGATGTCGACGCGTTTACCCTCGGGCGTGATATGCTCGCCCAGCATGTGGGCACGCCCATCGCCCAACATGGTGAAATGCCCGAACTGATGACCGGCATAGGCTTGCGCGAAGGGCTGCGCCCCCTCGGGAAGCGTGTTGCCAGAAAAAAGCTCTGCCGCATCGGCTGATGGGAGCGCGGAAACATCCAGCCCCAGCGACTGCGCCAGCGCCTCATTCAACAGCACCATGCGCGGGGCACGTACCGGTGTCGGCACACGCTTGGAATAAAATAATTCTGGCAGGCGTTGATAACTGGCATCAAACCGCCAGCAGACCGTGCTGTCAATGGGTGAAGGCATAGGGCCACTTCTAATCGGGCAAGGTTGATAAATATAGCGAAACATCGTGGCCTGCGGTAACAGCCCAACGCCCGCTTATTTCTTCTAATGTACTCGTGGCTCTCTTTCGCCCCAGCGCATGCTCAGCAGCGCCAATGTACCCATGACGATAAAACCAAGCGTGATGGGCAGCAGTGTCCCGTCATAGTGCTGACCAATGAGAATGCCGCCGGTCATGGAAATCAGGCTGGAGACAAAGCCGATGACTGCGGCGGCGATGCCGGCGATATGGCCCATCGGTTCCATCGCCAGCGCATTGAGGTTACCGAACAGCAGGCCCATGCAGAAGAAGAGTACGGCCAGATACACCAGTAACATCGGCAAGGTCGGGGCGACAACCAGTTGCAGAAATAAAAACGCCAGCGATACCAGGATCATCCCGGCCATGGCACGGCGCGCCAGATAACGCATGCCGAGCCGCTCGACCAGACGTGCATTGGTTAGCGACGCCGCACCAAACACCAAGGCCAGCCCACCGAAATACAGCGTGAACGCCTCACCGGTGCGAAACTGTACCTGAAAAATTTGCTGCGCCGTATTGAGGTAACCCATGAAACTGCCGAAAATGAAGCCCATCGCCATCAGGTAGCCTAAGGTGCGTCGATGGGTGATGACGCTGCGAAAGCCCGCCAGCACATCATGCAGTCGAAACGGAATGCGCTTGGCGGGTGGCAGGGTTTCCTCCAGCCGGAAATAAACCCAGCCCATGATGAGCACAGCATAGACGATATAGAACAGAAAAATCACCCGCCAGCCGGAAAGGTATAATATCCCCTGGCCGAGGGTAGGCGCGATCGCAGGCACCATGATAAAAATCATCATCACCAGCGACATGATCCGCGCCATTTCGCGGCCTTCGTATTTATCGCGGACGATGGAGACGGTGGAGACATAGGGCCCAGCCACGCCGATGCCTTGAATAAAGCGACCGACCAGCAGCATGGGCAGCGAATCGGCCAGATAGCCAATCACGCTGCCGAGCAAATACAGGACTACCGTGACATACAGCACGCGTTTACGGCCCAGCGCGTCGGAGAGCGGCCCGGCGATCAATTCACCGATGGCCATGCCGCCAAATAGCACACTGATGACATATTGCGCCTGATTCGGATGGCTTACGGCAAGATCGCTGCCGATGATGCCAAGAGCAGGCAGCAACGCATCGATCGAGATAGCGACGATCGACATAAGCAGCGCCATGAGGACCGTGAATTCTTTATTCACGGGGCGAACGGGGCGAGTATCGGCAAGGGGCATGCGGTGGGAATCCTTTGACGTCGGGGTAGCGAACTAGCGCTATGCGTATCAAGCAACCATGTGAAACGGTGTTATTCGCTGTAGCGGGCGATGAGGGTTTCGAGCTCTTCCATCTTTGCGCGGATCTGCGCTGCGTCGCCCGATTCCATGGCATGGGTAACGCAATGGTTCAGATGGGTGGTGAGCATCGCCACCTCGATCGACTTCAGAGCTGCGCGGGCGGCGCGCAGCTGGGTGAGGATATCGGGGCAATACCGCCGCTCCTCCATCATCGATTTGATGCCACCGAGCTGGCCCATCACGCGGTTCAAACGCTTGATGGAAGCCTCGTGGGCGGGTGGGTTCGTGCTCGGCTTGCTCATACCGGAGCTTATACCAGCGAATCAGGGAATGACAATGGATACCTCTCTGGTTGCCTTGGCGTAGAAATGCATTTATGCGTGGTAAATGCTAGCGTACCATGCTCAGGCGGCAGAAGTGCAGCCACCCTGCAGACTGACGCGAAGCGCGGCATACCTCGCAATCACTACGTAGAATGGATTTATGGCTGGTCATTCACAGTTTAAAAACATCATGCGCCGTAAAGGCGCGCAGGATGCTAAGCGTGCCAAGGTTTTCACTAAAATCGCCCGCGAGATTATCGTGGCGGCACGCGCCGGGCAGCCCGACATCAACTTCAATGCCAAGCTGCGTTCTGCCGTCATCAAGGCGCGCACGGCGGGGCTACCGAAAGACCGCATCGAGGCCGCCATCAGCAAAGGCTCGGGCGCCGGCGATTCGGAGAATTACGAAACGGTGCGTTATGAAGGGTACGGCCCCGGCGGCGTGGCCATCGTCATTGAAGCGCTGACCGATAATCGCAACCGCACGGCGGCGGAAGTGCGCTCGGCGTTCACCAAACATCATGGCAATATGGGCGAGACCGGCTCGGTCGGCTTCATGTTCGAACATTGCGGGCTCATCGAGTACCCGACCGAGAACATCACCGAGGAAGGCATGCTCGAGGCCGCCATCGAGGCCGGGGCGGAAAATTGCGAAACGGCCGATGGCGTGCATGTCGTGACCACCAGCATGGAGCAGTTCGGCCCCGTGCGCGATGCGCTGGCCGAACGTTTTGGCGATGCCGCCAGCACCAAACTGGCCTGGGTGGCGAAAACCACTGCCCCCGTCGAGGCTGACGACGCCGAGAAACTGATGGGTCTGGTGGAAGTGCTGGAAGATAACGACGACGTGCAGGACGTCTTTACCAATGCCGAATTCGGCGACGATGTCGCGGCAAAACTCAGTGCGTAGTCATCTTGATACCTCTTCCGCCGGGAGAGTTTAGCATGCCGCGTATCATTGGGATCGATCCGGGCCTTGTCTCCACCGGTTGGGGCATGATCGACGCCGAGGCCGGACGGCTAAAATTCGTTGCCTGCGGCACGATCAATCCCAACGCCAAGCTCGGGCTGGCCGAACGGTTATTGCAACTACATCACGCCTTGAATGCGGTGATCGCACAGCACCAGCCGCATGCCGCCGCGCTGGAGGAAACCTTTGCCACGGCCAATGGCGCATCGACGCTGAAGCTGGGCCAGGCACGCGGTGCGCTGCTGGTGACACTGGCGGCGAATGGGCTGGCGGTGGGCGAATACTCGGCCAAAGTGGTGAAAAAAGCGCTGGTCGGCACCGGCGGGGCCGATAAACATCAGGTCAGCCAGATGGTAGGGGTATTGCTGCCCGCCGGCCGCGAAGCGCTGGCGGCCTGCAAGCACGATGCGGCCGATGCGCTGGCCATTGCCATCTGCCATGCGAATTTTAGTAAATTTGAAGGAGGGCTTCCCCCTCCTTCGCTGCGCTGACTGTGACAGACATTTATTAATGCCCACAGCGCAACTAAGCACTAGGCACCGGGCCTTTGGCGCTCTATAAATTACCCATGATTGGCAAACTGACCGGGCGACTCGACTCCACCCACGAGGATCATCTCATCCTCGATGTGAATGGTGTCGGCTACCTGGTGTTTGCCTCGGCACGCACCTTATCGATGATGCCCCCGGCAGGCGGCGGTGTCTCGCTGCTGATCGACACCCATGTGCGCGAAGACCATTTCCACCTGTACGGCTTTGCCAATGCGGCCGAGCAGCAATGGTTTCGCACGCTTACCACCGTTCAGGGCGTCGGGGTGAAAGTGGCGCTGGCGATTCTCAGCACCCTCACGCCCGATCAATTGCTCACCGCGCTTGCCGCGCAGGATAAAAAAGCCTTCACCACCGTATCCGGCATCGGGCCGAAACTGGCTGAACGCATTGTCACCGAGCTGAAAAGCCAGGCCGTGAAACTCAGTGGCGCCGGGTTTAGCATGCCGGGCCTCAGCGGCCAAGCGGCCAAAGGCGCTGGCACCCCAACCAGGAAAGAAGCGAGCGCCGTGGAAGATGCGTTGTCGGCTTTAGTGCATCTGGGCTATGGGCGCTCCGAGGCATTCGCCGCCGTGATGCGCGTACAACAGGCCGATCCCGACGCCAAGCTCGACCAGCTGATTAAAGCATCGCTGAAGGAACTTGCCGCATGAAGGAAGCTGCCTCGCCCCTGACACCGGCCCGCACCGAAGCCGATTTGGAAACCTCCATTCGTCCTGCCATGCTGGCCGATTTTACCGGCCAGCCGCAGGTGGTCGAGAATCTCGATGTGTTTATTCGCGCCGCTAAGGCCCGCGAGGAAGCGCTCGACCATGTGCTGCTCTACGGCCCGCCGGGGCTGGGCAAAACC
>DITH01000201.1:0-496 GCA_002422745.1 Alphaproteobacteria bacterium UBA6189 | reverse complement strand
GCTTTACCCGGCGATGGAGGATTACAAGCTTGATCTGATTATCGGCGAAGGGCCGAGCGCGCGCACGGTGCAGATCGATTTACCGAAATTCACCCTGATCGGTGCAACCACGCGTCTGGGCTTGCTGACCGGGCCGTTGCGCGACCGGTTCGGGATTCCGCTAAAGCTGAATTTCTACGATGAAAAAGAACTGCGGCGGGTGATTGCGCGCGCCTCGACCATTCTCGGCATCACGCTCGACGAGGCCGGTACGGCAGAGATTGCCCGTCGCTCACGCGGCACGCCTCGCATCGCCGTCCGGCTGCTCAAGCGGGTGCGCGATTTTGCTCATGCAGCGGGGGAGAACACCATTACCGCCGCCCAGGCCGATGCAACCCTGTTGCGCCTCGAAGTCGACAGCAAGGGCCTCGATGCGTCCGACCATCGGTACTTAAAATTCATTGCCGAGCATTATCAGGGCGGGCCCGTGGGCGTCGAAACCATCGCGGCGGCGCTC
>DITH01000203.1 GCA_002422745.1 Alphaproteobacteria bacterium UBA6189 | reverse complement strand
AGGAGAACTGTGTGAAGAGTTGATGAAGAACGCCGAGCGCGCAGCGCCAAGGGTTGGGGCTGCTGATTGCCGATACAGCTTTAAGTAATTGTCCAGGTCTGGAGTGCTCCACGAAGCTGGCGGCATCCGTTGCTTATGCCGGAAAGCGCGTGCATATCCGTCAGGATCTCATTAGTGGACTCCACACCGGCGGTTGCTTGGATTGACCAGGCGGCAACGCTCGGCACCTATAACCCTCTCGAGACCGTTTGGCGGCGCCCTTCCTGAAGTTCGCTCAACGCCGCGATATAGGCTTCGGCATGCTCTGCAAAATCCNNCATTTGCTCTCCCTATCAACGCCTTATCGCCAAGCACATTTTTCAGTGGGACCTCCGCATAATGCTTGCGTGTGCCATTGCCATTGGCATGCTGGGGAATATTTGCATACGCGCGTCTGGCGGCAATGCGGGTGACTTCTTCTGTATCCAGCAGCATTTCTTCCTCCGAATCATCGCAGCGTGCGCCATTGCTCGCGACGGGAATTGGCATTTCTTCGCGTAGCGTACCGATCGTTCGTGCCGGGTCACTGAATCGGTACGCACCTGCCTGTGCCGCCACTCGCTGCATAGCTAACCCGATCAAGGCAGCGCTCTCGGGCGCTGGTTCAGCCTGCCCGGCAAGTATCGGATAAGGGGCAAATAGACGATCAAGCAGTTCCTCCGCGATCACTGCTATTTCCAGATAATCTTCTTCCTGCAACTCCTCATCCTCGGGAAGGTCATGCAATAGACGATACCGTTTCTCGGCCCATTCATGTACCGTTCTTGCCCGATCCTCCGGCGCGATTCCCTCTTCGTGTTGCGCGTGCATTACCATATCGTGCAACACTTGGTAGGCAAAGTCATAGGTGTTGTTCGCCTGCACCATGTTCCATAATGTTTTTTGCCCATTCATCAGCCGATCATGCGTAAAGGCGGGTGTCGTTTTGGCCTCCTTGCCCGCTAACCGGGAATATTCATCCAACCAGTCCGACTGTACCTTCTTCAAGCGCTCGTAATTTTCCCATGGATAGCCGTCGAGCACCACTTGGCGAAAAATCATGCGATTGAACGATCCGATAGCTTCTTGCTGAGCTGCTTCGCTTCGGCAAGTTGCCAAAGTTCCGTGCAGGCTCTCCAACTCGTCGAGCATTTCGTTATAATGACTTTCCACATCGTTCGGGGTCATCACGTCCTCGATGTCGCCGCTTTGGGTCAACTCGGCAATCGCCTCATCGTCCAACGGTTCCGAGACGACATGCAACATCTCGGCCTTTTCCTCAATAAGTCGGCGAACGACACGCTCTAGCGCCTTGCTATAGAGTGGGTTGGGTGGCGATATATGGTGGAGTGAATGTCGCATGATGTCCGTTAGTGATTCTGCCTGAGTGGTAAGTAACTGTGATCAATCCTCAGCGTCCGGTGCCCAGCACCGGCATGGCTGGCTGCCGATACAGTTTCAAGTAGCTGTCCAGTGTCTGGATTGCACCACGAAACTGTTCGATATCCGTGGCCCATGCCGGAAAGCGCGTGTGAAGATCCGTCAGGATTTCATTCGTGGCAATCACGCCAGCGGTTACTTTTTCGGCGGCCGGCAACTCGCGCTCCTTGGTACCTTTTCGGCCCGAGGAAATCGCCAGTGTTTCTGCTTTAGTCACCAATAGTGCCATCTGTGGCACCAGTGGCGTGCCCAGCGCGTCTGCATACGGCGCCAAGACGCTATGCATCGTACGAATCCCCATATCCACTACCACCTGCTGCGGTTGTTTGGTCAGGTCGCTGCCATCCTTGGCGAATGCGTTTTTCGTGGCGGCAAAGACGCTTGGCGCAGTATCCATCCCGGCGGCTTTGTCCCGTGCATGCAACAATAATGTATAGGCCGCAACTACCTGACGCGCCAATGCCAGTTGCCGACTGGCTTCCGCAAACAGGTAGCTGTCTTGCTGTCCGCCCCGACCCTGCTGCGCATAAGCGTCGCGCGCCTTATCCAGCATGGTTTCGAAATAGCGTAACGTGGCGGGGTCATCCTCAATGCAGAGGGAGAATTTTGTGGCGTGTTGGGCCCAGTCCTGCACCGCGCGCAAGCGAGCGTCAGACGACACATCCTGCTGCATAACACCAATCAACTCCTGTGTTTTATCGAACAGGAATGGTTGACGCCAGTCTTCCTGCTTGCGCGCGAATGCGTCGCCGAAGGGCACGACATTCTCGTGTTCACGGGTACCGTTGAAGAGTTCCACATCGCAGCGCTCGCAGGCTTCGCGCCACGCTGCAATCAGCGGATCGCGCGTGCCGTCAAACCCTTCATTGCCAGACTGTGGGGCCAGTGCCATACTGGTTTTTAACCCAAACCACCCACCCACATGTGTGACAAAATGAAGAAGATTGGCCGACGCCTTGGCCTTTAGCGTAGGGTTTCCAGTAATGTTCCGCTATCGCCTGGCGCTAAGGCCGTGGCATCCGCCATCTGGTTGCGAAGCCAGGTTTGCTGCCGCTTGGCGTAGTTGCGCGTATGTTGCTGGGCCAGGGTAACCGCCGCGTCGCGCGGCATCTGCCCGCGCAGATACGCCGCCAGTTCCGGTACGCCATGGGCGCGCATAATCGGGCTGCCCGGCGGCAACTCCCGCACCAGCAAGGCGGCTACCTCTGCCTCGGCACCCTCCGCCATCATCGTCAAAAACCGCGCATCGAGCCGCGGGTAAAGCGTTTCTTTGCTGATATCGATATAATATTCGCGCCAATCTGCCTCGGGAAATAGTGGCGCATGTGCCTGCGCCTGCCAGTGGCCGAGGCTTTTGCCCGTCGCCTGCCACACTTCCAACGCCCGGGCATTGCGCTGGCGGTCGCCCGGTTTCAGCCGCGCTGCCATCGCCGGATCGGCCTGCTCCAGCGCCTGGCGCAGCTCTGCCCCGGCCATCGCCCGGATCGGGGCGCGAATACGCTCCGGAATCGGCGGCACGGCGGCCAACCCCGTTTTCAGCGCCTGTACATACATGCCCGTGCCCCCGACCAGCAGCGGCAGTTTATCCTCCGCCCATGCACGCCCAATCACCGGCTCCACTAGTGCCAGCCAGCACGCCACACTGGTCGGCTCGGCGGCGTCGAGCACGCCGTAGAGCGCATGTTCGGCCTGGCCCTCTTCCGCCTCACTGGGGCGCGCCGTAATCACCCGCAAATCACGCACCAGCTGCATGGCATCGGCATTGATGATGACAGTCGGCCGCGATGCCGCTAGCGTAAGCGCCATCGCCGACTTGCCTGCGCCGGTTGGCCCCATTAACACTGCGATGGTTCGATGACCCATGTACTTACCCTGATCGCCGCTGACGGCGCCTCCCTCAACTCGGCCGAACTTGCCAGTTCGTTCGGCGCGGCGCAATGGCAATGGCTGGATGAGAGCGTCGCCGCCGATTTCTTTTTCGACCAGCCGCCGGTGCTAGCCACTTACCGTGACCGGCTCGACGCCGCGCGTATCGACACGATCCTGCAACCGGTGGCGGGGCGCGAAAAACGCCTGCTGATTTCCGACATGGATTCCACCATGATCGCGCAGGAATGTATCGACGAGCTGGCCGATTGCGTCGGGCTGAAACCGCAGGTCGCGGCCATTACCGAGCGCGCGATGAATGGCGAGCTCGATTTCCACACCGCCCTGACCGAGCGCGTGGCCTTGCTGAAAGACCTGCCCGAAACCGCGTTGGCGGAGGTATTTGCCCAGCGCATCACCCTGATGCCGGGGGCACGCACGCTGGTGCAAACCATGCGCGCCCGCGGGGCCTACTGCCTGTTGGTTTCCGGTGGCTTTACATTTTTCACCCGGCGTGTGGCCGAGGCGTTGGGCTTTCACGCCGAGGAGGCGAACCGTCTGGAAATCACCGAGGGCAAACTCACCGGCCGCGTCATCGCACCCATCCTCGACAAGCAAAGTAAGCTCACCGCGCTACAGCAGACGGCTGCCGTGCAGGGCTGCGCGACGGAAGCGGTGCTGGCGCTGGGCGACGGCGCAAACGACCTGCCCATGCTGCTCGCTGCCGGGCTGGGCGTCGCCTACCATGCGAAACCCGCCGTGCAGCAAGCCGCGCAGCACCGCATCAACCACACCGATCTGCGGGCGCTGCTTTACGCCCAGGCCATTCCGAAAAGCGAGTGGACTGCTTAATTAGAAACACCGCGTAGCGCTTTATGGCGCGAGCCATGACCTACTTAACTAAATAACCTGTCGGCGCACAGAGGGCTTTGCCCAAGTACGACGACACAAAATAGGCTCATTTGCGTCTGCGCAAATGAGAGGTCATTTCACCGGAACGGTAATAAACTGCAG
>DITH01000130.1 GCA_002422745.1 Alphaproteobacteria bacterium UBA6189 | reverse complement strand
ATTGGTGCGCACCACATCCATGCCAACACCACGACCCGACACACTCGTCACCTGATCGGCGGTCGAGAAGCCCGGCTTGAAAATAAACTGCATGATCTGTTCATCGGACATGCCATCGAGGTCGGCTTCGCTGGCCATGCCTTTATCGACGATTTTGTTTTTGATCTTATCGATCGGCAGGCCGCGCCCGTGATCGGCAATCTGGATCACAATATGCCCACCCTCGTGGTAGGCGGAAAGCGTCACCGTGCCGGTTTCGTTTTTCCCGGCGGCACGGCGGGCGTCCGGATCTTCCAGCCCGTGGTCGCAACTGTTGCGTACCATGTGGGTGAGCGGATCCTTGATCATCTCGAGTAGCTGGCGGTCGAGTTCGGTCGATTCGCCATGCATGCGCAAATCGATTTTCTTGCCAAGCTCGTGGCTTAAATCGCGCACCAGACGTGGGAATTTCGACCAGGCGTTGCCGATCGGCTGCATGCGCGTTTTCATCACGCCTTCCTGCAGCTCGGTGGTGATTTGCGACAGCTGGTGCAGGGGTGCTTTGAGGTCGCGGTCGTCGCGATGCCGTACAATTTGCATCAGCTGGTTACGGGTAAGCACCAGCTCGCCCACCATTTGCATCAGGTTTTCCAACACGTCGATATTGACGCGGATACTTTGCGTCACCCCGGAAGAGGTTTCTTTCGCATCGGTTTCAAGCCCCTGCTTGATGGCTTTCTCTTTGGTTTTTTCCGACAAGGCCGGCACGGACGGCGCTGCAGCAGCAGCCGGCGCCGCGGGCGCCGGTGTTGCAGGCGCAGGCGGCGGCGACAAGGCATCGGTCGCGGCGAGGGTTGCGTCCCAGTCCACTTCCGGGGCTTTGGTGAAATCCATGCCACCCTCGATGGTGGCGCTGGCGCTGGCAAACGCGCGTTCCAATTCATCCATCTCGCTTGGGGGCGCGGGCGCTTCTGGGGCGGAGGCTGGCGACGTACCGTCCGTCGCGCCATTCGATTCCGCAAACGCATTGAGGCGCTTTTTCAGATCCTCGTCGCTCCCTTCGGGCTCGACGCCATGTTCGGCAAGGTACTCGATCAGCCCTTTGATGCTATCGAGCGCTTCGAGCACAATAGTGATGGCCGACTGGGTAACGATAATTTCGCCATCGCGGATTTTGCCCAGCACGTTTTCGCCCGCATGGGCAACCGATTCAAGCCGTGGCAACCCGAGAAAGCCGCAGGTACCTTTAATCGTATGCACGAGGCGGAAGATATTGCCAAGAATACCCTGGTCGTTGGGATTCTGCTCCAGTTTCACGAGCTCGGAGTCGAGCACCGCCAAAGATTCCGATGTTTCGGTGATAAATTCGCCGATGAGATCATCCATACCACTATCCTATGCGAAGAGTTTTTATTCTTATTTTTATTTCTTAATCCATTCACGGCGCAAGGTCACCATAGCACGTGAGAATGCCAGATGAAAAGTGCTTTGCTCATGCCTTAAAAAGAATTTAGGAAAATTGATGTGTCTTCAGTTTCGCTTCAGAAAACTGCGCTATTGTGCACGTGAAGCGAGAAGCACCTGCCGTTGGCGCACGGTAATTTCCAAATGGTCGCTTTTCGCTTCAATTGCCAGATTCCCGCCAACTTCCTCGGCGAGTTTCACGGTTAAAAACGGTTGCGACGATTTAGGCGACAGCATGGAATCGTCGCCCTGCCCTTGCAGGATTCTCACTGTTTCAGGGTCGAGCTTCATCACGTCGCCGTTGGCGGTGATGACAATCTGTTTTTCTGCTTCCGTAGCCGTCAGCCGCACGGAAACCGTGCCGCCCTTGATCAGCGAGTTGCCCGCAATAAGAAGCAGATTTAAAATCAGCCGGGCCATCTTCACGCTGATCGAGATGCCCGAGGCATCGGTATGGCTATCGGGCCAGTCGAGGGTGATTTTTGTGCCGGAGAAAAAATCGGCGGCGATTTGTTTTTTGTCAGCCAGACACGCCTCGCCGGAATCATTGACGCGGCCATAGGCCAGGCGGTAAAACTGCAGGCGATGCACCGCTTCATGGGCGCTGGAGAGGATCAGCTTCACGGCTTCGTTTTGCATGTCGAACCCCTCTTCGTCGAGGAATTCAGCACCGTTATTGACCGCACCGATCGGGCCGGTCAAATCATGGCACAGACGCGTGCAAAGCATTTCTGCGAGCTTGGTTTCCGAAATCATTCAGCACTCCACTGGTCGTTCTTGGCATACCCGTTGCGGGCACTTGGCGCAACCATGAGGATAGCGCACCAAGTCTGAAAAAAGGGTTAACTAGAAACAATTTTATTTAATTGGTGGGTATAACTGCGCTTCAATCAGCCCGGTCAGCCCATGCAGCGCAACCATATGCGCCTCCTGCACATGGGCGGTAATGCAGCTCGGCACCACCAGAAGCTGATCGGCCCCCGCGTTGTTTTCTTTGCCTTTTTCTCCGGTAAACAGCACGGCATAGACGCTTTTTTCACGCGCCGCAGCAATAGCCCGCACCACATTGGGGCTCGAGCCGGAGGTCGACAGGCAAATGAGAATATCGCCCGCCTGCCCCAGCGCTTCTACCTGCCGGGCAAACACATAATCATAGGCATAATCATTGGCAATGGCGGTGAGGATGCCCGTGTCGGCCGACAGGGCTATGGCGGCCAAACCAGGCCGGTCGTCGATAAAACGGCCAACGAACTCGCCCGCGATATGCATCGCGTCGCAGGCCGAGCCGCCATTGCCGCAGAACAGCAATTTACGGCCTTTACCCAGCGCCGCGGCACACCGCTCGGCGAGGGCTTCGATTTCCGCCGATTGGGTCGCCAGAAAGCCGTGCACGGCTTTCTGATGTTCTTCCTCGATGCTGCGTAATAACGGATGCATGGCCTAATTCCCGCGTAGTGCCGCAATGTTCGCGGCATAATGGGCAGTGTCGCCGGTAAACACGGCCGATCCCGCCACCAAAACATCGGCCCCGGCAGCAATGACCTGCTTGGCGGTTTCGGCATTCACGCCGCCATCCACCTCTAACATAATATCGCGACCACTGGCAGCGATCATTCGCCGCACCGCTTCAATTTTCTTTAGCTGGCTGGGAATAAATTTCTGACCACCGAAACCGGGATTCACCGTCATCAGCAAAATCAGATCCACCTTATCCATCACATAGGCAAGCGCGGATTCATGCGTCGCCGGGCAAATGGTCGCCCCGGCTTTTTTGCCGAACGATTTCACCAACGCCAGCGAGCGGTCGAGATGCGGGCCGGATTCGGCATGAATAGTAAGGATATCAGCCCCGGCCTCGGCAAAAAGCGGGATCAGCGGATCGGGATCGGTCACCATCAAATGCACATCGAACGGCTTGTCGCTATGCGGGCGAATCGCTTTCACCACCGCCGGGCCGATGGTAAGATTCGGCACGAAATGCCCGTCCATCNNCGCCCAAACGGGCAAAGTCGGCAGAAAGAATGGATGGGGCGATGCGAATAGTCATATTTCTTTCCAATGCCAGCTTTTTAACGGTTTGTACAGTCACTCCGCTGTCCAATCTCAGGGACGGATATTCCAGCAAATAAGTGGCATGCAGATATACATAATGTATTATGCGCGCATGAAGCGCGGGTTCAGTCTAGTTGAATTATCCATCGTTCTGGTCATCCTAGGCCTGCTTTCAGGCGCGATTCTTGCCGGACGCTCACTCATTCGTGCATCGGAAATGCGCGCGGTCACCAGTCAGATCGAACAGTTGCGTACTGCCGGGCAAACCTTTCGAGAAAAATATTTCTATATTCCGGGTGATTTGCCTAATGCTGTTAGTTTCTGGGGGGAAGCTGCTTCCGGAAGTGCTTGCAAGCTAGCCGACTCCACTACGCTCTCCGATCCCAGGCGCACTTGTAACGGTAACGGCAATGGCACCTATCAAAACTGGCTAACTACTAGCAATGAGTATTTTCGCGCATGGCAACATCTGGCGAACGCGGGATTGGTACAGGGCACGTATAGCGGCGTGGAAGGTTCGGGGGGCATCCGCCACGCACGCATTGGCCTCAATGTCCCTGCCGCCACTTTAACCAATGTCGGCTTCAGTCTGGAATATTCAGGCATCCCGGATAGTTCGAATAGCTGGGCGTGGCAGGGGAATGCCTTAAATACCTTAACGGTAGGGGGCGAGGATACTACGTTAAATACTTATCGTGCTAGTTTTCGTCCTGACGAAGCATGGAACATCGATACCAAAACCGACGATGGCTACCCGAGTACAGGCAAGTTACGCTCAAAAAAAGATTTCACTTACTGTCACACCAGCCAGACGTTCGCCAATGCAGAATATAATGTGGCTTATTCCTCCCTGAGCTGTAACCTAACCTACTATAATTTTTATTATTAAGTTGGTTACACTTTACGGAAGATGACGGCAAAAAACCCATCCATGCCCCCGCGCGCGCGCAACAGATCGGGGCGGGTGCGGAGCGCGCCCTCGGGGGTGATCGCCTCTGCCGGTACGTCGCCGGGCTCTGCATGAACGAGCTTGGCATCAGCATGGTGCGCCAGAAACCAGACGGCTTGCAGCTCGCCCTCCTCCGGCTCCAGCGAACAGGTGCAATAGAGCAGCCGCCCGCCCGGCTTGACCCATCCCCAGGCGCGGGTGAGCAGCTCGCGTTGCTGGCGCGCCAGTTCCGTAATATCGTGCTGGGTGGTGACATGCGAGGCTTCCGGGTGCCGTCGCCAGGTGCCCGTGGCACTGCAGGGGGCGTCGAGCAGCACCACATCGTAATGTTGCGCCGGTTGCCATTGCAGCGCGTCGGCCACTACCGGCGTCACCTGTAACTTCAAGCGCATCATATTCTCTTCCAGCGTGGTCATGCGTGCGGCCGATTTATCGAGCGCCGTGACCTCCGCACCGGCACGCGCCAGCTGGGCCGTTTTGCCGCCTGGCGCCGCACCGATATCAAGCACCTGGAGGGTGGCGATGTCACCCAGCAGACGCACCGGGTAGCTGGCCGCCACATCCTGCACAAAAAACGCGCCTTCGGTAAAGCCGGGCAGGATCGGCACCGGATCATGCGCCGATGGCAGACGCCAGATCGTATCATCCAGCCGCGCGCCCTGCGGAAACGTAAGCGGCGCGGGCGCGTTAAGATCGAGCGGCGGGCGGTCGGCGGCGATCTCGGCCATGGCGGCCGTTGCCTCGACGCCGTAATGGTGCTCCCAGCGGCTGCGCAGCCAGGCGGGCAAATTATGGACGGCCGGAGGCAAGGCGGGCATATCACGGCCGATTTTTTGCAGCACCGCATTTACCAACCCGGCCAGCGCGCCATCCTTGCTCTGTTTCACCAGTTGCACGGTTTCATTGGTCGCGGCATGGGGCGGGGTTTGCATCAGCAGCAGCTGGACCACACCAAGGCGCAAGGCCTGCTGGGCCATGGTGCGTTTGGGCGGCAGGGGCTTGGCGATATAGCGGGCGAGCAGCGCATCAATCTGGCCGAGATGGCGCAATACGCTGAGCACCAGCATCATCACCAGCCGGGTATCGGCCCCTTCGCCCTGCAGCGGCCGCTCGGCCAGTGCTTCATCCAGCGTGCGCTGATGGTGCAGCACATGGTGCAGCACCAGGGCCGCCTGAGCGCGGGGTGAACTGGGCTGGGCGTTTCTCATGCGGGCGTTGTTACAGGATCGGCATCAGGATGCAAGTTGCGTCATAAGCGGCGACGCACTATATTCTCGGTATGGATAACAAACTCACCCCGACCGAACCCGTGCTGCCTCCCGCGAGCGAAGGCAACGCCCCACCAGCGCCCACGGCACAGGAAATCGGTGGCGCCAAGCGCGCGACCGACCCGGCGCGCTATGGCGATTGGGAAATTAACGGTAAATGCGTCGATTTTTAACCCCGCTAAATTTACCGGCCGATTGATATAGTTGCACTTGACGGCTGTTTTCGGATACGGTAGCACCCTGCTTCACCAACGTGTGGGGATGTAGCTCAGTTGGTAGAGCGTCTGCTTTGCAAGCAGAATGTCGCAGGTTCGATTCCTGTCATCTCCACCATTTTCCCATATGTACCCTGTCATTTTAGCCAGCCAGCCCCTCTGCGGCGCGTTGGGCGGGGTTTTTCTTGCCAGAATGACTGGAGACTTTGGCTGGTGGGCCGAAATGGAGCGTATTAGGGCCAGGGTTCTCCAGGGCCGAATGCGCCAGTCAAACAACACTTATATTAAAATCACAACGAAGTACCGGTTATCAGATATCCAATTCCTATCCATTCACCGTTTTGTAGGAATCTTACGCGTGTGAAGCGTTACTTCATCATGGAATATTTGTTGTGTTTACGAGCCGATAGATCTTGCGCTCATATGGAATCGAATGTTCGCCCTAGTCAATACGATTCATGGCTATCATTATTGCCACGCAAATAATCAATATATTGCGCGATATTGGCCAGCCCTTCGATATTACACATCAGATCAATAGGCGCGCCACCCAGCATATCGTTCTCAGCCGTAAGCCAGCATTTCTGGTTTTCTGTATGGCCGCCCATGTATGCATCCAGCCCGCGATAGGCATGTAATAGCATTAGTGAAAGCTCCCAAGGTTTGCTCCCATGCTTAAGTGTGTGGGTGCCATTTTTGAGTCGTAAGGTGGTAGTCTCACTTAGACCAATCACCCCTCCCAGCTGCTTATTGCTAAGCCCCCAATATTCAGCAACGCGGCTCAATGCCTTAGTAAGCACTAAAGCTTCGTTAGATTCTTTGGTTTGAAGAATCACCACCATAGAGCCTCTCTATCTAAAGAAAGAATAAAAGCAGCTGCAGCAGAGTCTAATATAGAAGGAACTTTAGCAGCCGGTACATTAGCATTAGACCCCATATTAGAGAACAGCAGTTCTAAAGAACCGCTTTATGCTTTTAGTCGCTTTGTCAATTTACTAAGACGAAGTAAAAATTTAACAGTGGAATCATTAGCCAAAGAGGCTGAACTTGATGTCGTTGAACTATATGAAATAGAAGAAAATCTATGTCATAGTCCAGACCCTAGAACAGTTTACCAATTATCTAATTATTTTGGTGTTCCTCGTAAGCGCATGTACGAAATTTCTGGATTAATCTCATCGCAGAATAACATAATGGAAGAAGCAACTAGATTTGCTGCTAGGTCTGCACCTCTAGTAGAGCTATCTAACGAAGAACGTACAGTCCTGAATGAATTTGTAAATTTTTTGAATCGAACCTAATTATAGGGATATGAGCATTTGGGAAAGAATAGAATTTTATTACCCAAAACTGCCCAAGACATCGATTCTAGAGTTGAGCGAGTACTTAAAGGGCTAGGTAATCCTGAGCTGATAGTCAAATTCTTGGTTTAAGCCCTCCCTCTTCCTAAACTCAATACAGGTATCTTTAGTTAGTCTATTCAACGTCCAATCCGCTGGCTGAGTTCCGGCAACAATGGATTCGACTGCCTTCGGCGGCAGGAATGCCAGCTTCAGTAGTCGGCTGACATAGCCCTGATCCAGTCCTTCGCGGTTGACGATATCGGCAACGGAGGTGACTTTGCCGGTGGCCAACTCGTCGAACCACAACCTCGCGCGGGCGACCGCTTTAAGTAGATTTGGATCTGGCCTACCTTTGCAGTCGCCGACAACTATGCGCATCTCAACCCCGCGGCGTTTTGTTTCCATAGGTAAGTCGGTGGTGATAATGGCAGCAGGCACGCCATCCGGTATCAATTTGATCTGAAGGCGCATATTGTCTGGTTTCAGCTCGATGCGTTCGATCAACTGGGCGACGAGATTGAGGGGGTGGTCAAGATCTAAGTGCCTGGCTGCAAGCTCCGCCGCGGCCAAATGGTTAATCATGTTCTGCGGCTCCACTGCCGCTTCTTTAAGCAGTGTTGCTAGCCTGGTTTTGTTGCGCAGCACCTAGCGCGTGTCGGCATTGATTATCTTCATATCCCCGAGCTCGGCATCGTGTCGGAGAAGCGGCAAGAGCTGAATAACGATGCGGATTATGCTGCGCTGTTCCGAGAGTATGAAGCGACTACCTTGCGTCAACAGACCGCCAAACTCGACCAGCTCGACCGACTGCTGGCTGAGCGCGGACGCATTGCTATTACCTGTTTTGAAGCAAGCCACCACCACTGCCATCGTGGATGTGTCGCCGATGCGATGCGCAAGCGCGTTGGATTCACCACGAAGATTGAGCATCTGAACCCGTGCAGCCACCGAGCATCACAGAACCAGAACGCACAAAAATCCTCATAACCGTCAAGACCTACCCGCAACTCTCTGGCAGCCACACGGAAACCGTGTGCACGGCTGGCGTGCGCGAGGGTGGTATTTAGAAATCCATGCTGGTTTGAGCTTTTTTAGCCTCAAGTTCACGGCGATATTTTTTACTGCTAGCAGTTTCTTTTCTTACGCCGTTTTCAATTTTATCAAGAACTGTTTGCACCGCATATTTAGGGGTGGCCAATTCGCCTACTTCATTCACTTCTCTGTGTATTTCTAGTACACACAGAATTATATCACCATTCTTAAAGCTAATCTGTTTTGCAAGTACAGCCTGCTTAAACTCTCTATCATTCATTTCAAATGAGATGGGCGTTGGCTCAATATAAATACCCTTCCATTTTGCATTGCCTTCACGCAGCACTGGCGCAACTATCTCAATTTGTGCATCCTCAATAATTTCTACAGGCAGTTTATTTGACAAAAGTATAAACTTTGGAAAATCCGGTCGTAGAACAGTTTTCTCATCTGTAATCGGCGCACTATCTTCATCTAAACTAGAGAAGCCAATTTTATAAACTTTTTCATTGTGCCGCAAATGTTTATAAAAATTTGAACGGCGCGTGCGAATTTTAGGGCTTTTTTGAATATACTCAGCACATGAATCAATTACTGTTTGGCTAATAACATCCTGAGAAAGCTCTTGACGCAATTTCTCTATTTCAAGGCAGTTTTTTGTATCTTGCAATGGATCACTTACAGGAACTCTTGACATAACAGTAGCTAACACTGTGACCAATAATGTTACGCTGGCAATTTTATCTGTAAAACTAAGTGTTTTCCATCTGTCTCTTAAACCTCCCTCGCTCCACGCCTCCGCTTCTAATGTAATGCCAAGTTCAAACTGTGAGATAATCTCATATGCTATTGCTAAAAACTCTGCCTCACACTTATTCCGCACGAGAGCATCAATTGAATGGCTCTTGTTTTGCAAATGATAATGTATTTCAAACTTTGCAGCATTTTTCATAACGCGAGCGTAACATGCTGCTTAAATTATGGGAATCTAATTTCTCCAATTCGTAACGTGGCCATGATAGTCAGGCTCCCAGATGCAGTGCCTCGTTTGACCCGGATGCATTTCCGGGCTACGAACATACCATGACGAATGAAGACGGCAGCGCACTGAGCAAGCATGACCAGTTTAGCACATGGGTTTTTCGAGTGGATGAATGAGCCCCCGACTATCGTAGGGCTTAGCTACTTACCTGATTTTATTACTGCATCGGACGAAGCCGAGCTGCTGCAATGGATAGACCATCAACCATGGCTCACCGACCTCAAACGGCGCGTGCAGCATTATGGCTATCGCTACGATTACAAAGCGCGCACTATTTCTCACGCGTTACAACTGGGTGCCCTGCCAGACATTCTGGAACATTACGCGGACAGGCTTACCGGAAAAATATTTGCACAAAAGCCAGACCAGGTGATTGTAAATGAGTATCTGCCGGGACAGGGTATCTCAAGCCATACCGATTGCATTCCATGCTTTGGCCCTACGATTGCATCGCTCAGTTTAGGTGCTCCCTGCATGATGGATTTTGTCGGGCCCAATAATGAGCGCCATGCATTCTTGCTGGATCCGCGCAGTTTTCTGATTCTGTCCGACGACGCACGTTATCGTTGGAAGCATAGTATTGCCGCCCGCAAGTCCGACCGCATTCATGGCAACACCATCAAACGAGGGCGTCGTGTATCGCTTACATTCCGCTCGGTGATTCTCGCGTAACTTTCAAGCCGCTGCAGCAAACTTTTCATCCACGCAAAAATCTGCGTAGCCGAACACATGGGATTCTTTAGCATTGTCACTTAGATGCGGACGCTTGAATTCAACCGTATCGAAAGTGATGAACACGCTCCAATGTCCGTCTTTCCCAACTCGCAGAGGAAGTTTTCTCACTGACTAAGATCAATTGGAACTCCACCCAAATGAACCAGCGACTATTCTCGCCGTTACCCAAGCAGGCTACGGGTGATGGACCATCCGGCGACAGCCGATACGCCGGTCACTACGCCGCCCCAGGCGATATCAATGACGGCGAACTGCACCGTCCATGGCCGCAAGGTGGCGAGGTTGGTCAGGTCGTAGGTGCCATAACATAGTAGCCCAAGCGCGCATCCATACATCAGCGCGCTCTGCCAATCCTTCGCGCCGAGGCTGACGAACAGCACGATACCGATCGGGTACAACAGGTAAAAAATCACCGCCGGAGCGAGCCGGAATTCCATGAGCTCGCCCACCTGCGTTTTGAACAGCTGCTGCATCACACCTTTCAGCCAGATCACATCCATCACGGCCATCACCAGCAGGGTGACGCTGTACAGTACGAAAAATTGTTTTAACATATGCGGTTCCTTTCGAAGTTAATTGCGGCGGAAGGCAATGACGAGTTCCCCGACCTTGATGCCAAGCTTGCGCATTTCCGTGCGGTTGATGACATGCCGGTCGTCGATACGGTACAGCCAGTCATCCATCGCCAAGTCGACCGATCCGTCGCCATAAGGTACGGTGAGCACATACTGCATGTTGACCGCATTGCCGTATTGTTTCCCCTCGCCAACACCGACTACATCCGCGGCCGTGCCGGTGAAATGGTGATCGTCGATCATATGAAATGTCCATTTGCGGTACTTCTTTTCGCCGTTAGTGTAGGTGAACTCTTCATCCAGCGTACCGGTATTACCTTCCCAATGCCCGTGCATCTTCACATGAAATTGCGGGTCGGCCGAGCCATCCATATTGATCACTGCGCCCCAGGCTTCCAGATCGCCGTTGAGGTATTCGCGGATATCGAGGGTGGGTTTATTCCCCGCATATTCTTCCACGGAAGTGGAGCCGCAGGCGGTGAGGGCAAACAGGGCCAGCAAGAATGTCATGCGCATAGGGTACCTCATGGTGTAAGTAACTGGCGTTGCATGCCAGGTTCGGAAGAATCCGGTGAAAGCCAGATGGCAAAAAATGCCTGCATAAATTCTGGTCCGTCGATACTGCCCACCAACCGCCCGTTATGATAAAAGCTGGTGCGATCCTGCTGAGCCAGCGCGGTCAACCGGTCGCCGGCCATAATTTCCGGCCATATGGCTTTCAATTGGCGGGCGTACGCCGCCCGTGCATCCGCCGATAATGACGAAACGCGCTTCATTTCTTTTGCCGTACGATCGGCCATCTCCTCGGGCGTAAACCCCATTGCGTAGGTCAGGCTCAAGGCATAGGGGGTTTTCTGCCAGCTGCCGCTATCGCTCCAGAAACTGGCGGTGTAGATATCCATCCACCATGCACGCAGCTGGGCGCTTCCTACCGGTTGCGCGGCGCGTATAACGGGTGCCAGTTCGGGCAGCGTTGCGCTTGCCATCGCCGGTATCAGCAAACTCACCCAGAGCAACAGGGTTCTATACCGCATGAGCAAGCTCGAACTGGGCGACATCCGTCCGGCCGACGGCGAAGGCAGCGGCGCACATGCCGAGATAATAATGCCAATTACGCAGAAAACGTTCGTCGTAACCAAGTGCCAGTACCTCGCCACGGCGCGCGGTGAGCCGCGCATTCCACTGACGCAGCGTCTCGGCATAATCCTGCCCGAAAAAGAATTGATCGGTGAGCGAAAGCCCGGCTTTCGATGCTTCCTCTTTAAAGCGCCTGGTCGAGGGCAACATGCCGCCCGGGAATACATAATGCCGGATAAAATCGCTGCGGGTGCGATAGGCATCGAACAGTTCGTCGCGGATCGTAATGGTCTGCACCACTGCCTTACCGCCCTTCTTAAGCCGGTCGCGTAGCTGCGAAAAATAGCTCGACCAGTATTGCTCGCCTACCGCTTCGAACATCTCGATCGATACGATCATGTCATAGGTGCCGCGAACATCGCGGTAATCCTGCAACCGTATTTCGGCCTGATTGCCCAGGCGTTTTTGGCTGTACTCACATTGCGATGGCGATACGGTGAGGCCGGTGACACGGTGATTCGACGCGGCGGCCTGCTCGACGAACCCCCCCCACCCGCAACCGATCTCCAACACCGAGGCGTTATCCTGCTCGAAACGGCTCAGGATACGCCCGTATTTGTTTTGCTGCGCCGATTCCAGCGTCGGCGCCGTATCCGTTTCCAATGCCGAGGAATAGGTCATCGAGCGGTCGAGCCAGGCNNATAGAACTGGTTGCCGACATCGTAATGGGCGCGAATGTTACGACGGCTTCCTTTGCGGCTATTTCGCCGCAACAGACGATTATGCAGGGACAGAAACGAACGCTGCATCCAGTTGCCGTTGGCGAAGCCTTCCAACGCATCGAGATTCGTCAGGAAGAACCGGAATAACGCTTCAACATCCGGCGTCGTCCAGTTGCCGGCGATGTAATCCTCGCCCAAGGCAATATCGCCGCGCGCCATTAACCGGCGGATGACATCCCAGTCGGCAATCGCGAATTCAGCCTCCGCGCCGGGCATGCTACCGCTAAAGCTCTGACGCTCGCCGGATGGAGCCACGAAATGCAGCGTACCATAATGGACACGCTGCAATGCAGCGTACCAACGCGATATNNATCGATTCGGGTATGAGGTTCATCGGGAAATCTCCGTGACCGGTGGAACTGGCTTACGGTGGTAGCGTACGCCTTTGAGGAACAACCGTAGCGCCTGGTAGTGAATCAAGGTGATAACTTTTGCCGTTACCAGCGGATACCGGAAGAAATTTCCAAGTAACGCCGTCCCGGTTAATGCACGGCGACGACCGATGACCGAGGTTGTAAGCACTACACCGTCGCCGTCGTCATAATCGATCCATACACCCAGATGTTGTTCGCCATAGGCCATGCGGAACCGATAGCGTCCCTTGACCTCGAGAAACGGCGACACATGGAAAACCTTGTCGCTCTCGAACCAGTCGTCTTCACGCATGGGGCGCTGGTCTTCATGATGCAACAGATAGGCATGGCGTTCGCCGAAGGTATTGGAAACATCGGCGAGCACCGCACGCAACGCCCCCGAACGGTCAAGGCAGAACCAGAAACTGANNTGACCGGGTTGAACACATAGCCCAGCACACGCGGCATGGTCATCAACACCACCTCGCCATCGGCCTCGGTTACACCGAAGCGCGCCAGCACCGCACGTATCCAACGCTCTGGCGATTCTGCGTCACCCTGATAATCGGCCGCGTGAAGGCTGAACAGATTGAATCGGCCGAGCGACAAAAATCGCGTCTGCGCCAGCGCATCCCAGTCACACAGCCGCACGCACAGGTAATACACCCGGTAGCGGAAATGGTTGCGCCGGGGGCGGCTGCGTGCATGCACAACCTGTGCATCGAGGATGGTATGGGTCAGCGCCATGGAATCGTTATCCCCATGGCCTGCGCCACCTTAACGGCGCTCAGCAACCCATCCTCGTGGAAGCCATAGCGGGTGTAGGCCCCACAGAACCAGCTGCC
>DITH01000168.1 GCA_002422745.1 Alphaproteobacteria bacterium UBA6189 | reverse complement strand
GTTTTCGGTCGGCCTGGGCGCGCGGGCCACGCACGGCCGGGCCCTTGGAGGCGTTGAGCATTTTGTAATGGATGCCGGCGCGGTCGATGGCGCGGCCCATGATGCCGTCCAGCGCATCGATCTCGCGAACAAGGGTACCTTTGGCAATACCGCCAATAGCCGGGTTGCAGGACATTTCGCCGACCGTGGCGCGGCGATGAGTAAGCAGGCAGGTGCGCGCGCCGAGGCGCGCGGCCGCAGCTGCTGCTTCGGTACCGGCATGGCCGCCACCGATCACGATCACGTCAAATTTATGTTCTTTCAACATCTTATGTATTACCTTGCCTGCGATTGTTTCACGTGAAACATGGATGCTAAGTACTTATTTCCCGATACAAAAACGCCGGAAGACGACGTCTAATAGATCATCCGGGGCGATTTTTCCAGTGATTTTGCCGAGTGCCTGCGCGGCTACGCGCAACTCCTCACACATGAATTCAAGTGGCGTATCGGGCGAAAACCGTTGTAACGCCTCATGTGCGCGGGCGAACGCTTCGCGGTGCCGGGCACGGGTAATCAGCGGCGTGGGCGCCGCATCAACCCGGGCGTGGATGGCCTGACGCAACGCATCGGTTAATGCCGCGATCCCGGCGCCGGTTCGGGTGGAAATCACCAGCCCGGCGGGGAGCGATGGGGGGAGCGTTCCTTCATCCGATTTGTTCCATACCAGCAGGGTCGATTCATCGTGTAACGCCTGAAAATCCCGGTATTGTTGCGCAGCCGAATTGATGTCGAGCACGAGCAGTTTCAGGCTTGCCCGAGCGGCCCGTTCGCGAGCCCGGCGGATGCCTTCGCCCTCCACCCCGTCGGCCTCGCGCAGCCCGGCCGTATCGACTAAAATAGCGGCGTAGCCGTCGAGATTCAGATGGACTTCGATCAGGTCGCGCGTCGTGCCGGCGGTTTCCGAGACGATCGCGGCTTCGCGGCGCGCCAATGCATTGAGCAGACTTGATTTGCCCGCATTGGGCGGCCCAAGGATGACGATCTCGAGCCCATCGCGGATCAGTTCGCCCACCGACCCGTCGGCAAGATAGCGTACCAACTCGGCCTGCAATGCGCCGACCTGCTGTTTTACTTCCTGCAAGGTGGCCTCGGGAATATCTTCGTCGGGAAAGTCAATATAGGCTTCGAGCAAGGCCAGGGGGTTGAGGATGGACTCGCGAAGGGCTTCGAGGGTGCGGCTGGAATCGCCGCTTAGCTGGCGCAATGCCTGGGTGTGCTGGGCGGGGGTTTCGGCATCGATCAGATCGCCCAGCCCTTCGGCGGCCAGCAGGTCGAATTTCGCGTTGCTGTAGGCACGGCGGGCGAATTCGCCGGGCTCGGCCAGTCGCAGGCCGGGCAGGGCGGCGAGCGTGGCCAGTAGCAGGTCGATCACGGCACGGCTGCCATGGGTATGGAGTTCGAGCACATCCTCGCCGGTGAAACTATGTGGCCCGGGAAAGAACAGGGCGAGCGCCTGGTCGAGCATCGCGCCCGTGGGCTGACGCAGGGTCACCAGGCTGGCCATGCGCGGGCTCAGCGGCGCGGTATGGCCCAAGGCAGGCAACACCGAGGCGGCATTCGGCCCGGAAATACGAAACACGGCGACGCCAGCCTTGCCGTGGCCGGAGGCGAGTGCATAAATAGTGGGCAACGCTGTTTCTGCGATCGATTGCGTGGTCATGTGCGTCCTCGAATCCTCACGTACAGTTCGTACGTTCCGGTTTTGCGGGTGCGCATTTCTAGCACTCGCTACGCAGGAACGGGTTGCGTCATACTACTGCCGGTCGAACGAGGGCGTCACATAGGGGTATTCGATGGTCAATGCAATCCGCTTTTATGCCCATGGGGGGCCAAAAGTCCTGAAATACGAGCCGGTGGAGCTGCCGCCGCCGGGCCCGGGGGAGGTGCGGCTACGCCATACGGCGATTGGGCTCAACTACATCGATGTTTATCATCGCAGCGGGCTGTACCCGGTGACGCTGCCGTGTATTCCCGGCATGGAGGCGGCCGGGGTCATCGAGGCCGTGGGTGAAGGCGTGAAGCAATTAAAAGCCGGCGACCGGGTAGTGTACGGGCGCGGGCCGATCGGGGCCTATACCGCATGCCGCAACATTACGGCGCGCGAGCTGATTCGCCTGCCCGACGGGGTCAGCGACGAGGTGGCGGCGGCCGCTATGCTGAAAGGCCTGACGGCGTGGTACCTGCTGCATCAGACCTTTCCCGTCGCCAAGGGCGATACGCTGCTGGTGCATGCCGCCGCGGGTGGGGTGGGGCTGGTACTGCTGCAATGGGCCAAAAAGCTCGGCGCGCGGGTGATCGCCACCGTGGGCAGCGAGGAAAAAGCGGCACTGGCGCGCCAGCACGGGGCCGATCAGGTGATTCTCTACCGCACGGAGCCGGTAGCGCATAAAGTAAAAATGCTGACCGACGGGCGCGGGGTGGACGTGGTGTATGACGCAGTCGGCAAGGCGACCTTCACTGCCTCGCTCGATAGTTTGAAGCCGATGGGCATGCTGGTCAGCTACGGCCAGGCCTCCGGCCCGATCCCGCCGTTCGATGTGCAGGAATTGAGTAAGCGCGGCTCGCTGTATCTGACCCGCCCCAGCCTGATGGATTACATGAAACGCGACGCCACCTACCGCGAAGCGGCCACTTCGCTGCTGCACCGGATCGCGGCGGGCGATATCACCATCCACGTGGCGCAGCGGTTCGCGCTGAAAGATGCCGAGCAGGCGCATATTGCGCTCGAGACCCGCGAGACCATCGGCGCCACCGTCCTGGTGCCGTGAAGAAAGAATAGCGGGATGCCGTCGTGAAGACGGCATGACAGATTTGAGAGGTTAAGCTAATTATAGCGTGTCACCCCGTCGAACGACGGGGTCCCGCTCGGAGTGCGCCCATGTATTACGTCTATATTCTTGCCTCGCGCTACCGGGGCACTTTGTATGTGGATGTGACCAACGATCTGGCGCGGCGGATTTATGAGCATCGTATGGGTCCTGTCGATGGTTTCACGAAAAAATACGGTGTGAAGGTGCTGGTTTATTTTGAGTCACATGCCGATGTCGAAATGGCTATTCGACGTGAAAAGCTCATTAAAAAATGGCGGCGGGTGATGAAGTTTGAGACAATTGAAGCTCTGAATCCAGAGTGGCTGGATTTGTATGAGACGTTGAACCACTGAGCGGCACCCCGTCGTTCGATAAGGGTGACACGAAATGGTATGTGAAAAGCATAAACGCGGATTTTCCCTTGTTGAACTCAGCATCGTGCTGGTGATTTTAGGATTGCTGACGGGCGGGATATTGGCCGGGCGGAGTTTGATCCGGGCGAGTGAGTTGCGCAGCGTGGGAACGGATTTGGGCAAGTTCCAAACGAGCGTGGCAGCCTTTCGTGATCGTTATTTTGCGTTACCGGGCGATATGGCGAATGCCATTGATTTCTGGGGTGCGGTGCATGCTGACCCGGGCACGTGCCGCGCCACTGCCAGTAACGGCACACTCACCTGCAACGGCACCGGAACGGGGACGCTGGGCACCGTCGATGGGGTCACGAATAGCGAGCTATTTCATTTCTGGATTCAGCTTGCCAATGCCGGGCTAATCGAAGGAAGTTACACGGGCATACGCGCCGTGGCCGGACAGTTCGACAGCTCCACGCCTGGGCTGAATGTCCCGGCCAGCCGGATGAATAATGGCGGATATAGCGTGCGCTACTGTCCGACGACCGGATGCTGGATGGCGACACCGCATGCCGGCAGAAATGTCCTGTTTTTCGGCGCCCCGGTGATCAATAGCTACATGAGAGGCGGCATTTTAGCCGGCGAAGAAATCTGGAATCTCGACACCAAACTGGATGACGGCGCATCGCATCGCGGTCGCCTGACCATCACCATGATGGGCGATAATATCTGCGATAACGGCAATTATATCCTGACTGCGCCCGCCGGTTCCTGTAGTCTGATCTGGCGATTATGGTAAGTTTACGCTTCATGAATCACCGCACCGCATTTTCGTTAATTGAGCTGTCCATCGTTCTCGTCATCCTTGGCCTGCTGACGGGCGGGATATTGGCCGGGCGGAGTTTGATTCGGGCGAGTGAGCTCAGGGCGGTGATGACAGAATCCGATCGCTTTCGTACGGCAGGACATGCGTTTCGCGATAAATATATGGCACTGCCCGGAGATATGACTAATGCGACCGCATTTTGGGGAAAGAATGCGACTTATTGTAACGGACATCCCGGCGTTGCAACGGTATCGGGTACTTGCAATGGGGATGGGAGTGGACGCATAACGAGCAACGGCGGCACACTAAATCAAACGGTGGAGCAACTTCAAGTATGGAATCAACTGGCACTAGCGGGACTAATTACCGGTATGTACAGCGGTATTTCTGGAAGTTCGGTATTTTACGTACCAGAAGTGAATCTGCCGGCCAGCAAGCTAGCTAAAGCAAGTTGGACATGGATGTATGTAAATTACCTACCATCAGGTGACACCTGGAATTTTGCATACGATGTCGGCAATCGACTGCGTATTCACGATCATATCACTGGGGGAGGCGTCCTGCGTGCCGAAGAAGCATGGAATATCGATACCAAGCTAGATGATGGTCAGCCAGGCACAGGTAAAATTATTGGGGTACTAAGAAATAATTGTACGAACGCTTCCAGCGCGACCGATTATAGCACTGTATATCGACTTACAAGCACAAGCCTCACCGCATGTTCTCTCGATTGGCGAAACGCGATTTAAATCACTTCGCCCGGGGTAGTTTTCAAGGGTTGCGAGGGAGCTAATAAAATTTATACTATACGCATGAAACATCGCACCGCGTTTTCCCTTGTCGAACTCAGCATCGTGCTGGTGATTTTGGGATTGCTGACGGGCGGGATATTGGCCGGGCGAAGTTTGATCCGGGCGAGTGAGCTCAGGGCAGTGGGGACAGAGTATCAGCGTTATGTGACGGCCACCCATGCGTTTAAAGATAAATATTTTGCGCTGCCTGGCGACATGCCGAATGCCGTCGCCTTCTGGGGTGCGCAGGCAGGCGGTACAGCAAATGGGCAAGATGCCACTTGTGCTGCGTTGACCACAGCGGCGACAGGCGTAGCTACCTGCAATGGTAACGGCAATGGACTAGTGAATGATGGCACGTATGAGATGTTCCGCTACTGGCAACATCTCGCCAATGCAGGCCTGATCGAAGGGCAGTATGGTGGGGTGGCAGGCAGTGGCGGTAACTATCACCATCAGCTTGGCATCAATAGTCCGCGCTCGAAACTCGCCAATGCGGGATTCGGCATGCGCACGGTGGTTAGTGTCACCACGGGCAGCGCCTTTAGCTGGGCTGGTCACCTGTACGGGCACCATTTCCGCTATGGGAAAGAAACCACAGATAATTTGCCGTATAGCGCGGTGTTGAAGCCGGAAGAGGCATGGAATATCGATACCAAGCTGGATGATGGCTCGCCCTATTTCGGCAAAATCATGTCCTTCCCCTGGGGAAACTGCACCACCGCCTTGGCCAATAACGAAACCGCCGCGCTGTATGATCTTGATAACAGCAATGTTGTCTGTGGGTTTACCTTCAGCCGCATTATTTAAAGCGATTCCCCGAACGCGGCGTGCATGAGCGCTTTGGTGTAGTCCTGCCGGGGGTCGTTGAACAGTTTATGGGCGGGGCCCTGCTCGACGATCTCGCCTTTTTGCAGCACGATCACGTAATGCGCCAGCGCCTTGACCACGCGCAGATCGTGGCTGATGAACAGGTAGGTCGTGCCGTAGGTGCGTTGCAGCTTACGCAGCAGATCGAGCACCTGGCCCTGCACCGACATATCGAGGGCGGAGGTCGGCTCGTCGAGCACGATCAGCTTGGGGCGCAGGATCATGGCGCGGGCAATGGCGANNGGAGAATTCGTGCGGGTAGCGGTTGGTCATTTCCTCCGACAGGCCCACCTGGGCGACGATTTCGTTGACGGCGGCGCGCACCTCGGCCCGGCTGAGTTCGGGCTGGTGGATGCGTAAGCCTTCGGCGATGATCTGCCCCACTGTCATCCGCGGATTGAGCGAGGAGTAGGGGT
>DITH01000157.1 GCA_002422745.1 Alphaproteobacteria bacterium UBA6189 | reverse complement strand
CCCCAGGTGGTGAAGCGGAACAGATTGCCGAAGGAGTTGCTGGCCATGGGTTACACCAGTGCGATATCGGGTGCGTCGATCGCTTTCATGCCCACCACATGGTAGCCGCCATCCACATGCAGGTTCTCGCCGGTGGTGCCCTGGCCGAGATCGCTCAGCAAGAAAAGGCCCGCACCGCCCACGTCTTCGATCGTGGTGTTGCGCTTGAGCGGGCTGTTCAGCTCGTTCCATTTCAGGATATAACGGAAATCGCCAATACCCATGGCCGCCAGCGTTTTGATGGGGCCTGCCGAAATGGCGTTCACACGAATATTGTCGCCGCCCAGATCGACCGCCAGGTATTTCACGCTGGCTTCCAGCGCGGCTTTGGCTACGCCCATCACGTTGTAATGCGGGGTCACTTTTTCGGCGCCGTAATAGGTGAGCGTGAGCAGTGAGCCGCCTTTTTTCATGAGCTTAGCGGCGCGTTTGGCGACGGCGGTGAAGCTGTAGACGCTGATGTTCATGGTCATCAGGAAGTTGTCGAGCGAGGTGTCGACATATTTGCCTTTCAGCTCGTTCTTGTCGGAGAAACCGATAGCGTGAACGACGAAATCGATCTCGCCCCATTCCTTCTCCAGCACCGCGAACGTATCGTCGATGCTTTGCATGTTAGTAACATCGCACGGCAGGATAATGCTGGAGCCAAGCGAGCTGGCCAGCGGGCGCACACGTTTTTCCAGCGCTTCACCCTGATAGGTAAAGGCGATCTCCGCACCTTGCGCATGCAAGTACTGGCTGATGCCCCAGGCGATGGATTTGTCATTCGCGACGCCCATGACGAGGCCGCGTTTGCCTTGCATCAGGTTGCCGGTGGGGATGGTTTTATCTGTGGTTTCCGTCATGGCTCTCTCACGTGAGGTTTTGCCGGGGTTATACAGGCCGTGCATGCGGTTAGGCAAGCGCGAAGCAACCTAGCCTGCACATAAACTTACGCATAAAAAAAGCGGCGCTGGAAAACCAGCGCCGCAATGTTTAGGGGAGTGGTATTAGTTCGAAACGATCTGCCAGGTGCCATCCGGCTGGCGGCACGCAGTGCCATGCCCCTGTTCGGTGCGGCCACCCACGGTGATCGTCTGGTTATATTCGCGGCAATATTGGCCGTTCGAAGCCTGGTAATATTGCTGGGGCGTAACGGTGCCGTAATTGCCCGATTGCGGGTTATTCCACGGCAATGCCTGGCCCGGCTGGCCGGTTTCAAGCGCGCGTTGCGAGGTCTGGTTGTAATAGGCCATGTCGCCACGGTCGAGCGAGCCACCAATCGAGCGGCCCAGTGCGCCGCCCAGTAGTGTTCCGGCTACGGTGGCGATGGCTTTGCCACTGCCGCCACCAAACTGGTAACCGGCCACACCACCCGCGAGAGCGCCGGCTGCCGTGCCGATATCGGCTTTGCTGACACCAGCCCCTTCCGCTACGCCGCCACGCGAGGCATTGTAAGCGGTATCTTGCGAGTTACAGGCGGCCAGTACGGTTAAAACCGTCAGAATCGCCGTGCTACGTTTAAAAAATTGCATGGTTTGCTCCAATGTTGTTGTCAGAATCGTTAAATCCACCATGTAGGCGATGGATGTAAATTCGCTATTAGTTGATACGGATCGAGTCGCGATTACCCTGCGCACTAAAAAATGCCCGCGCCATCACGACCACAAAAAGCAATCCACCGATGATGGCCAGCAGCCCGCCCATGCCCATCACGCCGAGCGCCGCTTTTACATCGGGCGCGAGGGCAATGCTTTCGCCTGCCGGGGTTTTGCGTAGCACGCCGTAGCCGCCGGAATAGGCCAGCCCGCCGATATGTAGCAATTGCCCCACCCCGTAAATAATCGGCTGCCAGAAGGCGAGCCGCGTATGGGCCACCGGCGCGTAGCCAAAACGCGGCAGTAACACGTAGGCATAGCCCATCAGGGCCAGGGTAATACCCACAATCGCCCCATGGTAATGGGCAGGAATGGTGACATTCTGGCCGGTGATGAGAAGCCCCAGCACCCCACCCGCGACAAACAGCACCAGCGAGCTGACGAGCGCAGAGGCATAGGCCCGTCGCGCGCGGTCGATATTCATCGCGTAGGCAAGCCGCGCCACCAGTACAATACCCAGCAAGCCGGCACCGAGGCCACCCAGCTCGATCATCACCCGGGTTTGGAACATCATGAAGTCGGCACTATCGAATGGGTGAAGCCAGAAACCGAAGGCGCTTTTAATGGCTGCGCCGACGGCCACCAGCGAAGCCACGCGCACCAGACTGGTGGAGATGGGTTTTAGCCCCATCGCTCGCGCCAGCGCGACCCAGCCTGCCATCATCAGCAGGGTGAAAGTGAACTGTAAAATGTGGCCACCGGCCCAGAATAATTGCTCGAATCGTTCCGCCGGCGGTAGCCCGGCGGGCAGTAAATAGGCCGCGAGAAAGAATGCGCCCAGCGCCAGTGCCGTGGTAATGGCGGCATCGGCAAACAGGGTTTCTTCGTTGTCCAGTTGCCAGCGGCGAGCCGAAAGAGCAATCGCCAGCGTCGGTGCCAAGACCACCGCCAAACCGGCGGCCAGCAACCCGAGCCCTGCCAGGAACGGCAGGTTATTAAGCACAGGGATGTAATTGCTTTTAATGACTTCCCAGTGGCTGTCGAGCGGCGATAGCGCAATCAACGCCGTGGCCGCGGCTATGGTAAAAAATCCGCCGCCCACCCAATAGGGCCAGGGCCGGGTGTATTTCAACAAGAGGCCCGTCCATCCCAACCCGCCGATACAAAGAAACCACACCAACACCGACAGGTCGACATGGATC
Organism: Alphaproteobacteria bacterium UBA6189; assembly: GCA_002422745.1. Classification (GTDB taxonomy): domain Bacteria; phylum Pseudomonadota; class Alphaproteobacteria; order Rickettsiales; family UBA3002; genus QFOX01. The sequence goes on along the minus strand of DITH01000157.1, from coordinate 4,741 downwards.
ACCAGCCCGACCGAGAAGAGATGCTGTAGCATTGCCAGTTGCGGCGTGCGGGCGACCACAAGGATAATGGCAAAGAACCCGGCAATCGCCAGGGCCAGTACGCCCAGCCATAGCCAGCGTAGAATCGGATGGTGCATGCGGCGACTCCCAGAAGTTTCGAGCCGTGCTTAATCGTTATGCGGTGATATTGCAATTGTTCCGGGAGACGCTATAGCAAGCATATGTTTGCCCAGTCGCATGATATCCCCGCCCTTACCCGTTGGCTGAAAGCCGTGATGGTGTTGGTGGTGCTGATGGTGGCCCTCGGCGGGTTTACCCGCTTGAGTGAATCGGGCCTGTCGATCGTGGAGTGGAAGCTGTTTTCCGGCACTTTTCCGCCGTTAAGTGCTGAGGCATGGGATACGGAATTCGCCGCCTACCAGCAAAGCCCCGAATATCAGCAGGTGAATCAGCATTTTGGCGTCGCGGAGTTCAAGAAAATCTATTGGTTGGAATATCTGCACCGGCTGCTGGGCCGGATTATCGGCCTCTCGGTTATTCTGCCGCTGGCATGGTTCTGGGCGCGGGGCATGCTGACACCGGCGATGAAGCGGCGCGGTGTGGCGCTAGCCGTACTGGTCGCCGCTCAGGGCACGGTCGGCTGGGTGATGGTGGCGAGCGGACTGGTCGACCAGCCCCGCGTGGCACCGGTGAAGCTGGCCCTGCATTTGTCGCTCGCCTTCGTTTTCTTCCTCGCCTTGCTCGATACTTATTGGCGGCTGCGCCCGGTGCGGCAGGAGGTGGTGTCGTCTGCCATAGCATGGGCGGTGAAAGGCGTTTTCCTGCTGATTTTTCTACAAATTATACTCGGCGCGCTGGTCGCCGGGCTCGATGCGGGCTTAAGCTACAATACCTATCCGCTGATGGATGGCGCATGGGTGCCGGAAGGGCTGCATCGGCTGGATCCCTGGTGGAAAAACCATCTGGAAAGCGTGCTGACAGTGCAATTTCAGCATCGTATGGGCGCAGTGGTGGTGGTGGCCGCTGCGTTGCTTCTGGCCGCCCTGAGTTGGCATCAGCTACGCCACCGCACGCCGCTGCAATGGCTACTGGCGCTTATTAGCCTGCAATTCCTGCTGGGTGTGGCGACCTTGCTGACCCATGTCCAAATGGTACTGGCCGTGGCGCATCAGCTACTGGCATTGGCCCTGCTCGCCACCTGCTTGATGCTGGTCAAGGCATATCCCTCGCGGCAGGGATAAATTCTTGCCTAAAGGCGTAATTCGGCGTACAGGTTTTTTCATAAAAAAAGTGAGAGAAATGCAGAATTCTACCCCCCTCGTCTATGACGACATCTTTGCCGCTGCGGTCGACCAGATCCGGGCGGAGGGCCGCTATCGCGTGTTTAACGACCTTGAGCGCATGGTGGGTAAATTTCCCTGTGCGCTGTCGCATCGGACCGGCCAGGAAGTCGTGGTTTGGTGTGCCAACGATTATCTTGGCATGGGCCAACACGAAGTGGTGCGCCATGCGATGACCGAAGCGGTGAACGGCATGGGTGCAGGGGCTGGCGGCACGCGTAATATTTCTGGCACACATCATAAAATCGTGGAGCTGGAAGCGACGCTGGCCGAACTGCACCAGAAGGAAGCAGCGCTGGTCTTTACCTCCGGCTATGTGGCGAACGAAGCAGCACTTTCGACCCTCGGCGCCATGCTGCCCAATTGCGTTATGTTTTCCGACGCCGACAACCACGCCTCGATGATCCACGGCATCCGCCAGTCGGGGGCAGAAAAAAAGATTTTCCGCCATAACGATGTCGACCATCTGGCGAAATTGCTCGCTTCGGTCGATATTCGCCGACCCAAGATTATCGCGTTCGAGTCGGTCTACTCGATGGATGGCGATATCGGCCGCATTAAAGAAATATGTGCGCTTGCACGCCAGTATAACGCCCTCACCTACCTCGATGAAGTGCACGCGGTGGGCATGTATGGCGCCCATGGCGCCGGGATCGCCGAGCGCGAAGGGCTGATGGATGACGTCGATATTATTCAAGGCACACTCGCCAAGGCCTATGGCGTGATCGGCGGCTATATCACGGCGCGTGCTGTAGTGGTCGATATGATTCGCTCGTACGCCCCGGGTTTTATTTTTACTACCTCGCTGCCACCCGCCGTAGCCGCAGGCGCGAATGCGAGCATCCGTTACCTGATGCAGTCGAACGCAGAACGCGCCGCGCACCAGGACAATGCACGGTTGCTGAAATCCCTGCTTTCGGAAGCTGGCATTCCCGTGCACGACAACCCAACCCATATCGTGCCGGTGATGGTAGGCGACGCCGTACTGTGCAAGCAGGCGAGCGACCTGCTGCTGGAAGAGTACGGCATGTATGTGCAACCGATCAACTACCCCACGGTGCGCAAAGGTACCGAACGACTGCGCATTACGCCAACGCCGTTCCATACGAACGAAATGATGGTAGCGCTGCGCGATGCGCTGGTGGAAATCTATGGGCGGCTTGGTATTCGCTACGATGCGGCGGAGCTAGCCAACGCCGCCTGATTTATAATGTAGCGCCACCACCTCGATCATTTCAACGCCGCCGGGGCGTGCCACGCGTACCGTATCCCCCACCCGTGCTTTTATCAGCGCCTTGGCGATGGGCGACAGCCAGCTGATTTTGCCTTTTTCGGCATCGGCCTCGTCGACCCCGACAATTTTTACAGTGACTTCGCTGTCGTCATCACGCGCGTAGGTAACCGTCGCGCCGAAAAACACCTGTTTTAAATGGCGCTGCTTTTCTGGCTCCACCACTTCGGCAGCTTCCAACCGCTTCGTGAGGTAACGCACGCGGCGGTCGATCTCGCGCAGGCGCTTTTTACCATAAATGTAGTCGCCATTCTCGGAGCGGTCACCATTGCCCGCCGCCCAGGAAACGATCTCAACGATTTTAGGGCGCTCGGCATACAACAGTCCGCGCAGCTCCTCTTGCAGGGCGGCGAAGCCCTCGGGCGTCATGTAGATTTTACTTTCACCAGGCATCAGCGCATCGTCGTCGCGGGCGATTTCTTCCGGCTCGGTCGCATCTTCGTTGGTAAAGGCTTTACTCATGCGCTGGGCCTTCGCGTGTTTTCCAATAAAAAAGGCCTGCCTTTATCGGGCAGGCCTTTTCATTACATCGGTGCATCCTTACGCGACGAGCGTACGGCTCAACCGTTCGGACGATTCCGAGAAGCGCTCATTCAGCGGCTCGGAAACTTCGGTAGCGCAACGGAACATCATTTCCGAAAGTTTTACGCTTTCGGAAAAGAAGCCGTCCAGATTGGTTTTCATGAACCGGCTCGACAGGTCGAACATGTCGTTGAGCGTACGGCAAGCAAGCACCTGTTTGCTGAGCTCAACATTCTGCGCGAAGCTGCGGTTGGCGTAGCTGACCACTTCTGCTGCCAGTTCCTTATTGATCGTGGCCGCAATATTGGTCACTTCCATAAGGGTTTCGGCGTTCTGGCGGGTCAGATCCATCGCTTCGTTCAGCGTACGTCCAGCCTGTTGGGCCGACTTGTTCAGCTGTTCGGCCGAGTCGCGGGTGAAGCTAGCCATTTTCGCCTGCGCTTCTTCTGCGGCACGCGGGTCGAAACCCGGGATGGTACGGAACATGTCGTTTACTTTCGCCTTCGCCTGCTCGGCCACGGCTTCGGGGTTGGAGGCGGTTTGTTGCGCCGCGCTCCACCATTGTTGCATAGCGTCGTTACCCATACGCATCATGTTTTCAGTTGCCGACTGCATGGTAGCAGCCGCCTGTTTGGTGGCTTCACCCACATCGCCCTGTGCGAACGGCAATTGATAAAGTTTTGCGCTTTGCTGGGCCCATTCGGCCTGGCTGGCTTTCGCCGTTTTCACAGCAGCATTGGTTGCTTGTTTCGCTGCCGATTTCACTGCACGCTTGGCAGTGGTTTTTTTCTTCTTTGCATTCGCCATGATGGCCTCCTGAATGTTTGTGCGGTGCAGCGAACTATAGACAAAATTGTATTCGAGTCAAGTTCACAACCCTGACCATTTTCATCAACTATACTGCACCGCACAATAAATCATACGGACATTAAAAGTCCATAACGATTTTCTAGAAGTTATGCCGCCTGGGCTTGCTGCTCACGGCGTAGCTGCTTAGTCGCAGCTACCATCGCATTCAGCGCTTCCGTCACTTCTTTCCAGCCGCGGGTTTTCAAACCGCAATCCGGGTTGACCCAGAGTTGCTCGGGCTTCAAAACTTCCAGCGCCTTTTTCAGCAGGTTCACCATTTCCTCCTGCTTGGGCACACGCGGCGAATGGATATCATAAACACCCGGCCCGATCTGGTTGGGGTATTTGAAATCAACGAACGCGTTCAGCAATTCCATCGCGCTGCGTGAGGTTTCGATCGAGATCACGTCGGCATCCATTCTAGCGACCGCTTCGATAATGTCGTTGAATTCCGAGTAGCACATGTGGGTATGAATTTGCGTCACATCGGCAACGCCCGAGGCGCTGATGCGGAAGCTATCGACCGCCCAGGTAAGGTAGGCGGCACGATCCGCCTGACGCAGCGGCAGGCCTTCGCGCAGCGCCGCTTCATCGATCTGGATGATGCGGATACCGGCCTTTTCCAAATCCACCACCTCGTCACGAATCGCCAGTGCAATTTGCTTACAGGTGAGTTCACGCGGCTGGTCGTCGCGCACGAAGCTCCAGCCAAGGATCGTCACCGGCCCGGTGAGCATGC
>DITH01000190.1:5056-5702 GCA_002422745.1 Alphaproteobacteria bacterium UBA6189 | reverse complement strand
GCCGCCAGCTACGAAGCCAAGGCCTACGGCATCAAAACCGGTACCAATGTCGGCGAGGCCAAGCGCATCTGCCCGGGCCTGAAAATCGTCGAGGCCAACCACCGGCATTATGTCGAGTACCATCACCGCATTCGCGCCGCGATGGAGGAATGTATTCCCGTTACCATCGTCGCCTCCATCGACGAATTCGGCGCCGAGCTGATGAAAAACGAGCGCGAGCCTAAACGGGCCACCGAGATCGCCCATGCCATAAAAGCCAGCATCCGGCGGCATGTCGGCAGCGCCATCACCTGCTCGATCGGCATCGCGCCCAACCGCTACCTCGCCAAGGTGGCGGCCGATATGCAAAAGCCTGATGGATTAACCGTACTCGAGCAGAGGGACATCGCGCAGCGCTTGCTGGAGCTGGTGCCACAGGATTTGCCCGGCATCGGCCCCAATATGAAACGGCGGCTGGAAGCGGCGGGCGTCACCAGCATGGCCCAACTGCTGGCGCTGGCTCGGNNCTGCTGGCGCTGGCCCCGAAGCAGATGCGGGCGATCTGGCATTCGGTGGCGGGCGAGCAGATGTATTACCGCCTGCGCGGGATGGATATTCCGCTGCCCGAGACTACCACCTCCAGCGTTGGCCACAGCCATGTGCTGGC
>DITH01000190.1:0-5036 GCA_002422745.1 Alphaproteobacteria bacterium UBA6189 | reverse complement strand
GGGCGCAGATCGTGGCGATGCGCCTCACCCTGAAAGCCGGCAGCCGCCTGCGCCGCAAGCAGTATATGGCCGGCGCGTTCGATTTGTCGGTGCGGCTGCCATCGGGCCTGCGCGTTGGCTACACGGCCAGCTTTTCCCCCGCCTGCGATAACCACCAATTCATCCATGTGCTGCAGGCGATGTGGGCGCAGCTGATGGCGGAAGTGAACCCCCAGCTGATTAAGAAAGTCTCCGTTACCCTGCACCGGCTGACGCCCGCCGCTAGCGTGCAGCCCGATCTGCTGGCCGCTATCGAAGCGGGCAACCCCCAACGCGCCGAGCGCTTGGCCGAGCTCAGCCGCGCGATGGACCGGGTGAACGAGAAATACGGCAAAGACACCTTGGTCATGGGGTTCACGCCCAGCATGTCGACCCAGTTTTCCGGCACTAAAATCGCCTTCACCCGCGTGCCCGATGTGCAGGAGTTTCATGAGTAGTTATTCTTGAAGGGGATCTTCATCCCCTTCGCTTCGCTCACCCCCGCCTACTAACGACTGGTGACTGATTCCCTGATGTTTTTGTAGCGCTGGCCGGCAAACCCCGCTAGAACCCGCGACTTATGGACCGGTTACGCATTTCGGGCGGCACGCCCCTTCATGGACAGATCATTATCGGCGGCGCGAAAAACGCTGCGTTGAAACTGATGTGCGCCTCGCTGCTCACCTCGGAAAAACTGACGCTCGATAACGTGCCGTACCTGGCGGATATCACCACCATGGCCAAGCTGCTGGTGCAGCTTGGCGCGCGCATGACCCTGTACGATACCTCGCAAGGGAGCAGTTTCGAGCGTACGCCGGGCCATTACAGCCGGCAGATTTCACTGCAGGTGGCCAATGTCACCGACGTCACCGCCTCCTACGATCTGGTGCGCACCATGCGCGCCTCCATTCAGGTGCTGGGCCCCCTGCTGGCGCGTACCGGCAAAGCGAAAGTCTCCTTGCCGGGCGGCTGCGCCATTGGCGCGCGGCCGGTCGATTTGCATTTGCAGGCGATGGAAGCGCTCGGCGCCACCATTACGCTGGCCGACGGGTATGTGTTTGCCGAAGCGCCCGAGGGCGGCCTTAAAGGCGGCAACATTACCTTCCCCAAAGTGTCCGTCGGGGCGACGGAAAACGCCTTGATGGCGGCCACACTGGCGCACGGCACGACCATCATTCGCAACGCGGCGCGGGAGCCGGAAATCGCCGACCTGGCCCATTTATTGACGCAGATGGGGGCAGAGATTGCCGGTATCGGCAGCGACACCCTTACCATTACCGGCGTGCCCTCGCTTTCGGGAGCGAGCTACCGCGTGATGCCGGATCGTATTGAAACCGGCACGTTCCTTTGCGCGGTAGCGATGGCCGGCGGCGAGCTTGAGCTGCTCGATGCACGGGCCGATACGCTGGAAGCCGTAATCGACGTTTTGCGCCGCATCGGCCTGAGCATTGAGCCCACCGCGCGCGGCCTGCGCGTGGCGTATGACGGCAAACCCCTGCAGGCGCTCGACATCACCACCGCACCCTATCCCGGTTTCCCGACCGACATGCAGGCCCAGTTNNGAACCGCTTCATGCATGTGCCCGAATTGGCGCGCATGGGTGCACGCACGACGATTGACGGCAATTGCGCAACGGTGCACGGGCCGCAAGCGCTTAAAGGTGCCCCTGTGATGGCTACCGATCTGCGAGCGTCAGTGTCGCTGGTGCTGGCGGCGCTGGCGGCGGAAGGCGAGAGCACCGTGACACGGATTTACCATCTCGACCGCGGCTATGAGCGGCTCGAGGAGAAACTGGAAGCTTGCGGCGTTAAAATCGAACGGTTACGTTAGCGCCATGCCGATATTTTACCGTATTGCTGCTGTGCTGCTGGCGCTCGCCGCCTCACCCGCGCTGGCCCTTACCCTGCCACCGATGCCGGAAGGCAGCTGTGGGCTGAACACCGAGCAGGAGGCCGACCGTAACGCCCTCGCCCTGCTGCATTTGAGCACCCAGCAACCGGCGGAATTGCGCGCCCTGTTTACCGATTGCGGCGATCTCGACGCGCTGCGGCAGGGCCGTTTGCCTTTCCTCACCCGCTACGGCGCCGTGTTCGAGCAACACGAATCCGTCCCCGAGGGCGCTACCCGCGCCACGACCATCACCCTGCTTGCACAGGGGCTCGGCATCAGCGCCGCGACGGCCACTGAGAGCCTGCGCGCGGCCCAGCTGGCGGCGGGCGCCAAGCGCGAGCGGTTCCGCGATGAGAAAGGCAGCGACTCGCTGCACCGCATTCTCGGTCGCTCGCCCGATTACCTGTTACTGGGCAGTGAGCAGCGCCATCTCGGCCACCGCTCACAATATATGGTAGCGGTGATTACCGGCATCACGGTGATCGATGGAAAAATCGTCACTGCCAATTTCTTCCTGCCGATGCAGGATGCGGCGAGCTTCGACAGCTTGCTACCGGTGGCGGAAAGCTATATGCGTCGTTTACTGGCAGAAAACCCATGACCCTGACTCTTACCGCTCCCATTACCATCGCCGTGCCGAAAGGCCGCATCTTCAGCGAATTGGCACCGCTGATGAGTGCCATCGGCATTACGCCGGAAGAAAAATTCTTCGACGAGGACGACCGCGCTCTGCAGTTCCAAAGCAACGTGGCGGGGCTGTCGTTCATCCGCGTGCGCTCGTTCGATGTCGCTACCTTCGTGGCATATGGCGCCGCGCAGCTCGGCGTCTGCGGCAGCGACGTGATGGAGGAATTCAGCTACCCCGACCTCTACGCCCCGCTCGATCTGGGCATCGGCAAATGCCGGTTAAGCGTCGCCGAACCGGCAGGCCTCGCGGCGGAGGACGACCCCGCCCGCTGGTCGCACGTTAAAATCGCCACCAAATATCCTGCCATTACGCAGCGTCATTTCGCCGCACGCGGAGTGCAGGCGGAATGTATCAAACTCTCCGGCGCGATGGAGCTTGCACCCGCCATTGGGCTGTCGCAACGCATTGTCGATCTGGTATCCTCGGGTGCAACCCTGAAAGCCAACGGGCTGGTCGAGGTGGAAAAACTGATGGATGTGTCGTCGCGGCTGATCGTCAACCGCGCGGCGTTCAAAACCCGGCCCGACGTGCATGCGCTGGTCGAACAGTTCCGCGCTGTATTGCCGCAGCAGGATGCCGCATGAGCCGCCTGTTGCGCAACGATGCCGCCGATTTCGATACGGCACTCGAGCAATTGCTCCATTCCCGTAACCAGACGGTCAGTGATGTCGGCCCCGCCGTGCGTGAAATTATCACCACCGTTAAAGCCGAGGGCGACACCGCCTTATGCGCCTATAGTGCCCGGTTCGACCGGCTCGACGTAACCCCGGAAGGCTTACGGTTCGACACGGCCGAAATCGCCGCCGCCGAAGCCGCCTGTCCCGATCCGGTGCAGGATGCGCTCAAGCTCGCTGCCGAGCGTATTCGCGCCTATCACAGCCTGCAGCAGCCTACGGATCATCGCTACACCGACGCCATCGGCGTCACGCTCGGCTGGCAATACGCGCCGCTGGCATCGGTCGGCATCTATGTACCCGGTGGCAAGGCGAGCTATCCTTCCAGCGTGCTGATGAACGCCATTCCTGCCAAAGTGGCCGGGGTCGACCGGGTCGTCATGGTCGTGCCCACGCCGGGCGGCATTATCAACCCTGCGGTGCTGGTCGCCGCCAAGCTGGCCGGGGTGGATGAGATTTACCGCGTCGGTGGGGCGCAGGCCGTGGCCGCGCTGGCTTACGGCACGGCGAGCATCGCGCCGGTGGTAAAAATCGTCGGCCCCGGCAATGCCTATGTGGCCGAAGCCAAACGCCAAGTATACGGCCAGGTAGGGATCGACACCATCGCCGGTCCCTCGGAAATCCTGGTACTGGCCGATGCTAAAAACGATCCGCGCTGGATCGCGGCCGATCTGCTGAGCCAGGCCGAGCACGATGAAATGGCCCAATCCATTCTCATCACCAACGACACCCGTTTCGCACAGGCCGTCCAAACAGAAATCGAAGCGCTGCTCGAACATATGCCAAGCCGCACCATCGCCCGCGCCGCGTGGGACGCACATGGCGCGATTATCGTGATCCGCGAGTGGCACGAGGCATTGCCGATCATCACTACCATCGCACCGGAACATCTGGAGCTGGCGGTGGACGAAGCGGAAGCCCTGCTGCCCAATATCCGCGGTGCAGGCGCTATTTTTCTTGGTCGCCATACGCCTGAGGCGATTGGCGATTACATTGCCGGGCCGAGCCATGTGCTGCCGACCAGCCGCGCGGCGCGTTTTTCCTCCGGCCTCTCGGTGTTCGATTTTCTCAACCGCACCAGCCTGATCGGCTGTTCGCCCGCCGCCGCCGCCAAGCTGGCCGGGCCGGCCGCCATTCTGGCCGATGCGGAAGGGCTGCCCGCGCACGCGCTTTCTCTGCGCTTGCGGTTACGGTAGCTTTTATAGAAGGGGATCTTAATCCCCTTCGCATTCGCTGACCCCTGGCCGCTGCGCGGGTCGGCCGTCGCCTCCCTTACGTTAGACCTTCAGGGGGATCTTAATCCCCTTCGCATGCGCTGAGGACCGCCCGCGAGTATTTCCAGGAGACATGACAATGGCTTCGATCCTCGCTACCATAGCTGCATGGCCGACCATGAACATCGCATTGCTGAAATCACGCTCGACGATGCCAGCATCATTCGCCGTACACCGGAAGTGGAACATGAGCGCCGGGTGGCGATGGTGGATCTCACCCATAGCAACCAGATTACCCTGGCCGACACCATGCTGGCCGTACCTTACCGCCTGTTCATCTCGGTTCGCGACGGGCGGCTCACCTTACGTTTTACCGGCAGCAATGATACGCAGCGCGATGTCACCGTACCGCTCACCCCGTTTCGCGGGCTGATCAAGGATTACTTCCTGATGTGCGAAAGCTATTACGACGCGATCAAATACGCACCGCCCGATAGAATCCAAACCATCGATATGGCCCGCCGCGCCGTGCATAACGAAGGCTCGGAACTG
>DITH01000152.1 GCA_002422745.1 Alphaproteobacteria bacterium UBA6189 | reverse complement strand
AGCGCTTGATCTGGTATTGCAGGCATGGGCGGGTGCGGCCTTTGAATACCGTATCGGCGCAGGGACGCAGCAGGAAGATTTTTTGTAACAGCCCCAATGTCTGGTTGAGCGCACCGACCGAGGCAAAGGGCCCGAAATATTCGCCTTTCTCTTTTTGCATGCCGCGATGTTTGGCGATGCGCGGATAGGCATGATTGCCCGAGATAAATAAATGCGGGAAGCTTTTATCGTCTTTAAGCAAAATATTGTAGCGCGGGTTATGGCGCTTGACCAAACTCGCTTCCACCAGCAACGCCTCGGCCTCGGAGCCGCAGGTGAGAATATCGACCTGGGCGACCTGCTCGACCATGCGCATGATACGGGTGGTGAGCTGGTTGATGCTGGCATAATTGCTAACGCGATTTTTCAGGTTCTTGGCTTTGCCGACATAGAGCACCTCGCCGCGTATCCCAAGCATGCGGTAGACACCGGGACTGCCCGGCATGGTTTTCAACGCTGCACGGATGGCTGCCGCGCCGAGTTCGCCGGGCGTGGGAGTGACGGTCTGGGTTTCGTTGACAAAGGCCATGGCCAGTAAGATAAGGCAAAAACGAGGGAAATCAGGAGGGCAAAGCAACTATCCACGAAACCTGTGGATAAGCCTTGGAGTAACTGGCCCTCGAAATGGCGCGACGCTGAAATCTTAAGGCCTGTGNNCAGGCTGAAATCTTAAGGCCTGTCCATGATTTGCACAAAAAATAAGCAGCCGCACATTGCCTTGGAAAATCGTAACATTTCCCCTTCCTTCCGCTGTACCCTATGCAGAATATGCAAGGCTGGGCCAAGGCTTTATGCGATCCTTATACACTATCCCCGATGTAGATAAGTGGTCGCTTACGCGCCGGAGGGACGGGCCGTGAGCAGCCCCATCCCGTTGGCCAGCGACAGAACCTGGCCGGTGACGCCGGGGGCGGCGAGCAGGTAATCGATGGCGGCGAGCAACTCCTCCGGATCACCCGTGCGTTGCAACGGGGCGCGCTCGGCCAGCCGGGCAAACAGGGCGTCGTCCTCCCCTGTATTGGGCAGGATGGGCGGTAGGGCCAGCAGGTTGGCGCGAGCCTGCGGTGCGACAGCAGCGGCGAGCAACTCGATCAGCCCTACCCAGGCATGCTTGCTGGCGGCGTAGGAGAAAAACGGCGGCGCCACACTCCAGCCCAGCGCGCCGTCGCCCAGCACGGTGATGCTGCCCCGCATGTCGGGAGCAAGTTGCGCCATAAAGCCCTGGGCCAGCACCAGCGGCGCCTCGAGATTCACCGCCAGCTGTTGCCGGAGTTTAGCCGCGTCGAGCGTGGCCAGCGTATCGCGCGCATAGGTGGCGGCGTTGAAAATCACATCCGTTACCGGGGGCAGGCCGCACCAGAAATCGCCCAGCGCCCGGGGCTCGGAAAAATCGGCACCGACCAGATGCACCGCCACCCCATGCACCGCGCGCAGCTCGGCGGCGAGTGTCTCGGCTTCATCGCCGGAGCGATGGAAATGCAGTACCAGCCCATGGCCCTGCGCCGCCAGATGACGTGCAATCGCCGCGCCCAGCCGCCTGGCTGCGCCGGTAATCAAGATGGTGGATGCGGAGGACATAGGCACACACAGGTCGGTTATTTTCAGCTGTTCAGGATGACGGGAGTTTTCATTTCCCGCAATGACGAATCGTCATGCTTCGCATTGCGCCAAGCGTGACTGCATGGCATAAACCCAGCATGGAGCATGCCCCCTTACCCGATTTTGTCATTCTGCTCGCCTTTGCGGTGGGGGTGGTCGCATGTTTTCGCAGCCTGAAGCTCAACCCGGTACTCGGCTATTTCGTCGCCGGCGCGCTGATCGGCCCGCAAGGATTGGCGCTGATCGCCAACCCCGACGGCATGGAGCATATCGCTGAATTCGGCATCATCTTCCTGCTGTTCATGATCGGGCTGCATCTGTCGTGGGATCGGCTGAAAAGCATGCGCGGTCAGGTTTTCGGCGTCGGCGGTGCACAGATTACGCTGACCTCGCTGCTGTTCGGCCTGCTGGCGGTGCTGATGGGCTATCCGCTCGATACCGCCTTTGTGATTGGCGGCGCGCTAGCGCTTTCCTCGACCGCGCTGGTGCTGCAGGTGCTCGAACAACGCGGCGAACTGGCCAGCCAGACGGGCCGCATGTCGCTTGCCATCCTGATTTTGCAGGATCTCGCCGTGCTACCGTTGCTGGTGCTGATCCCCATCATGGCGTCCGACGGCGGCTCGCCCGGCGCCGCGATCGGCATGGCGCTGGTGCGCGCCGCGATCGGCATGGTGGTAATTATTCTCGTGGGCCGCTTGCTACTGCGGCCGCTCTTCCGCCTGATCGCCAAGCTGGAATCGAGCGAGCTGTTCGTCGCCACGATTTTGCTGGTGGTGTTCGGTATCTCATGGATGACGGAAACCGCCGGATTATCGGCGGCGCTGGGCGCGTTCATGGCGGGGATTCTGCTGGCTGAAACCGAGTTCCGCCACCAGATCGAAGCCGATGTGAAACCCTATAAATCGCTGCTGATGGGTCTGTTTTTCATGACCGTCGGCATGAAAATCGACACCGTGTTTATTCTCGAACATCTCGAATATGTGCTGCTGATCGCTTTTGGTATCCTGCTCGTCAAATCCACCCTGCTCTACGCCATTTTGCGCGTTGCCAACTACGCCCGCCGTTGCGCCGCCCATACGGCGCTGCTGCTGGCGCAGGGCGGCGAGTTCGCCTTCATCCTGTTCGGTCTTGCCGGGCTGTACGGGGTGATCGACCCGTTCCTGGTGCAGACCCTGCTGCTTTCCGTCACCCTTACCATGGCGGCCACCCCGCTGCTCGATAGCTGGGGCTCCTCGCTCGAGTTGCGCTGGTGGAAACGGGTGCGCACCACGCCTGAGCTACTGAAAACCGAAACGCGCGACATGCAGGGCCATGTGGTGCTGGCCGGCTACGGCCGCATGGGCCAGCTCATCGCCGAATACCTGGCGCATGAGAATATCCCGTTCGTGGCGCTCGACACCAACCCGCGCGAAGTATCGATCGGCCGCAAGCGGCACCAGCCGGTCTATTACGGTGACGCGGCGCGTCCCGATGTGCTGGAGGCAATCGGCATCGAACGCGCCCACGCCCTGGTCGTCACGCTGCACGAGCCCGCCCGCGCCGACGCGATGACCCGCGCCATGCGTGCCGCGTACCCCAATATGCCGATTTTCACACGGGCCCGCGACATGGCGCATGTGCGCGCGCTGGAGATGATGGGCGCCAACCTCGCCGTGCCCGAATTGCAGGTGTCGAGCATGCGGATGCTGGCGGCGCTGCTAACCGCCCTCGGCCGTCCCGAGGAAGAAGTGCAGCGCGTGATGGAGCTGATCCGCGAATAGGTAAGCAGGATTCAGGATTCAGGGAATTTAGACCTTGAGAAGCGTGGAAGAATCACATAACCCTGAATCCCGAACCCTGACCCCAGAATCCTGACCATGAAACTCATCGCCGGTAATTCGAATGTCCCCCTCGCCAACGCGATGGCAAGCTATCTGGGCACCAAGCTGACGGATGCCACCATCCGCCGGTTTTCGGACAATGAAATTTTCGTCGAAGTGCAGGAGAATGTGCGCGGCGAGGATGTGTTCCTCATCCAGTCGACCAGCTTCCCGGCCAACGACCACCTGATGGAACTGATGATCATGCTCGATGCGCTAAAACGTGCCAGCGCGCGCCGCGTCACCGTGGTCATGCCCTATTTCGGCTACGCGCGGCAGGACCGAAAACCCGGCCCTCGCACGCCCATTTCGGCCAAGCTGGTCGCCAACCTAATTACCGCCGCAGGCGCCAACCGCGTGCTGACGGTGGACCTGCATGCGGGGCAGATCCAGGGGTTTTTCGATATTCCGGTGGACAACATCTATGCCGGTCCCATCTTGCTGGGCGATATCTGGCGCCGCAATTTCCAGGATCTCGTCGTCGTGTCGCCCGATATCGGTGGGGTGGTGCGCGCACGCGCCCTGGCCAAGCAACTGGAAGCCGATCTCGCCATCATCG
>DITH01000010.1 GCA_002422745.1 Alphaproteobacteria bacterium UBA6189 | reverse complement strand
AGTCTAGATCTGCGCCTAGGCGTTAACTGGTATCTAACTCATCCCGATGAAGTAGATAAGGGCGATAAAAAAGCAAAAGACCACGGCGAAAAGCGGCATCATCTTAAAGGTGGGGTTTGGCAAAGTTGGGATAAAGAGTTGTTCGAGAGCATCAAAATATTTGAAGAAAAGAAGAATAGACTCCTCAAAAATATTCCATCCCACGAAATTTTGCCTGCAGACACTTCGTATTTTGAAGAAATCGTTCCTGCATCGGATCGCGCATTGTGGCATGAGCGTGGAATGAAGGCTCTTTCAAGCGCCGGTATCGTATTTTTAGATCCTGACAATGGATTCGAGGTCAAATCAGCATCTAACAAGAAGCTGCCTAAGTACAGCCTATATGATGAAGCTATAGATTATCACCGACAGGGACAAATTGCGGTCTCAATTCAATTCGCCCGTCAGTGCTGTCCGGAACGTAAAGCGTACGATATTAGAAAGAATCTTTATGAGCGTGCGGATTACAATGCCCAATTACCAGTTGTGAGGGGGCGCGTAGCACCCAACATTCTGTTCCTCTTTCTAGCGCCGCCAGACAACGTATCTAGACTTTCGCAAACACTGGTTGATTTTGCTGTTAAGACCGAAGGAAAAGCTGAACTCATTTACTAGGGAGAATAGGCACCCCAACGGACTCGAACAACTTGCTGGTGCGTTGGATTGCTTCGATAAGTTTGTCCGAACNNGCATCCAATCCGTTACCGACCACCAAAACCAACAACCCGTCATCGATTCATGTATTGCATTGACGGCGTCATGAAATAATGAAAATGCTGGCACGCGCAGGAGGACTGGCCGGGAACCTTCAGTTCTGCGCACATCTTGGATTAGGATGCCGCATGCATGCATTACTCATTGGCGCCGGGCAACTGGGCAGCCGCCACTTACAAGGATTAGCAGGCGCCGAATCCTTGACCAGCTTTTCGGTGATCGAACCCTCAGCGGCATCGCGCAAGGTCGCTGAGTCACGTTTTGCTGAAATCGACGCTGCCGCAGCAAAACCATTGCGCTTTATCGAAAACGCGACGTTACCAACAGAGACAACAGCCCCAGATTATGCCGTGCTGGCCACCGGGGCGAAACATCGGCTACCCACACTCCAAACCGCATTAGGATTGGGTGTCAAACGCCTCCTGTGCGAGAAGGTGCTATTTCCCTCGATCGCCGAGTACCGTGCGGGAATGCAGCTGGTGGAGAATGCCGGAGCGGACGCACGCGTTTCCCATATAATGCGGTATGTGCCTCTCTATCAGAACCTGCGCGCGCAACTGGCGCAGAATCCTGCACCGCTGACGATGGAGATAACCGGCGGCGAAGCCGGGATGGGCTGCAACCTGATCCATTATCTCGACCTATTTCAATTCATTACCGGACATGCGGTGCGCACGCTTCAATGCCGCATTGCCCACCCGGTACTTCCCAGCAAACGCGGTGCCGATTACATCGAGTTTACCGGCGAAGCCGAAGCCGAAACCGCTGAAGGCGACCGGTTCCACCTCAACTTTCACGCCGGCAGCTCTGCATTGCCAACGATCGAGATACGATTCGGCTCCCAACATTATCGCATAAGCGAGGGGAAGGATCAGTGGTCGTGCGTTACGGATGACACGGCAGGACCACTCGAGTTTCCGTTTATGAGCGGACTCAGCGGTCGTATTTTCCAAGATATATTGGCGGGCCACAGTCCGCTACCCACCCTCGCGGAATGTTTTGAGGTCAATCGAATGATGCTCAATGCGTTCAATGCCCAACTACACGAGACTTACGATGAGCACACCCACTGCCCTATCACCTGATACCCCGATTCTGCTCATTGGGGCAGGCTACATTGCCGCAGAATATATCAAAGCGCTTCATGCGCTGGGGATGCGCAATATCACCGTTCTCGCGCGCGGGACGGATCGCGCCCATGCACTGAAAGAGCAGTATGGTTTGTGCGCCGCGCACGGCGGCGGCGAATCCACGCTACCCTCGCTGCTAGCAGATGCGGCGGCCGTGATCGTCGCGCCATCCATTGAAGTGCTCCCAACGTTCGCGGCATTGCTCGCAGAGGCGTCGCATCCACGGGTTTTATTGGAAAAACCCGCCTTCCTATCCTCGCACGACCTAGAGGATTTCCGAACCCGCTATGGAGGGTGGGAGTGCGCCGTGGCGCTCAACCGCCTGTTTTACCCTTCGGTAAGAATGCTGGCGGAGCGAATTGCGCAGGAAGGCATCCGTTCTGCTACCTTCTCGTTCACGGAATGGCTGCATCGGATCGAGCCGAATGACTACACCCGACAGGCACTGGCGCGCTGGGGCTTGAGTAATTGTATCCATGTCATTAGCACGGCCTTTCATCTCATCGGCTTACCGGCGCAGCTCCATGCACGGCAAGAGCAAGGCGAGGGCATCGCGTGGCACCCTGCAGGGACTATTTTCACGGGGGCGGGTATTAGCTCACATGGCACGCCCTTCACCTATCATTCCGACTGGGGAAGCGCGGGTCGGTGGTCCATCGAAATATACAACAATCGCGGCGCCTATAGCCTGTGTCCTATGGAAGGACTCTCGTTTAAGCCGAAGGGCAGTGTGACTTCAGAAGGGCTGTTACCCGTTTGGAATGGCGATACGAAATGCGGATTTGAAGCCATGCTTGCGGGCTTTTTGTCGGGGCAGGATTACTTTTCCCTGTCGCAGCTTTCCCCCCATCTCGAAGCGATCGAAGCGATGTTCGGCTACTCCCACACCCCTTAATGGGACGGCGACGCCATCAGCCGATGCGCCGCTTGCTCCAATTCCTCGATTGAACTTAGCGTGCAGTTAGGCATGCGGTAGGCGAAATGGTACTCCGCGACATTGTTTACGAGCGCCCCCGCAATGGAAATAACTTGCCGTCCCAGCATTAGACTTTCCAGAAGCGCGGCGGAGGTCGTGCCGATGATGAGGGCATGCCGCAATGCAAATTGTTTGGAGGTTTCCTCCGACGCCGGCGCAAGGGTCACATGAGGGCCATACGCCTCTGCCATGGCTTCATACTCAGAAAAATAGGCCGGATGCGGCCGTACACGAACCGGATAATGTTCCGCTAAAGCACGAACAGCCGCGGCAAAGGCGCTTCGCTCCGCAGCCGTCGTTAAGCTGTAAAAACTCGGATGAAAAATACCGATGCCAGCAGCCGGGATTGCCTTTTCCTCTTGGCTCAAAACATAGGCAGGATTCGTATAAATTCTAAAATCGCTACGCGCATGCAGGCGCTTTAAAATATCGACATAAAATTCGGCCCAGCAATACGACCGGTTAGCTTCGAAAAACGCAGTATAAGCCGAGAGAAACAAATCCCCGTGCTGCACGACATAAAGCGATGTTCCATGTTGGTTTGCATAGCTCGTCAGCACTGATAAACTGCAGTTGCACTCATCCGTCATCAATGCGTATACACAAGGGAATTGCTCGATCGTCGCCCTCGCCCAGGCAATGTCCTTTGCTATTTTAAGATACCACTGCCCATGCGGCATTTTCTGCAGTCGCATTTGTTGCAAATAAACGCGCACGAGAAACCGTATATCTGCATAGCGCAGGTAACGCAGCGGAGTATAAGCGATAGGCGCTGACTCAGCGGAGAGTTCGTGTGGCGTATGGAATATCTCTGGTGTCACATCATACCGCAATCGGCTGATGAGCCAGAATCTGCCTGCAACTCTGGGATGGGGCGTAGGCTTGTTCACTAGACCGTTTATCAGCAAGTAGATGCTTAATCCCGGCAACAAGGCGTACGATGCAAGTTCCGCGAGCACGATATTTTTACGGGGGCGCATCTGTCGTTGCGCTAAATATTGCACGAAGCTACGCGCTACGCGGCGGCGGAAAGGATCGGCACCGTGAAGAACTGCATGAAATTGTTCTTCTAGTGTA
>DITH01000163.1 GCA_002422745.1 Alphaproteobacteria bacterium UBA6189 | reverse complement strand
TCCCCGACCCCGACCTGCTGCCGCTTATTTTTAACGAAGCCTATGTCGATGCGATTCGCCAGACCCTGCCGGAATTGCCCGATGCAAAAAAGCAGCGCTATATCCGCGAGCTCGGCCTGTCGCCTTACGATGCCGCCGTCATCAGCGCAGAAAAAGAAGTCGCCGATTTCTTCGACGAAGCGGCGCAGGGGCGCAACGCCAAGCTGGTAGCCAACTGGCTAACGGCCGAGCTTTTTGCGACGCTGAACAAAATGGGGGTCGACATTACCCAGTCGCCGGTTTCGCCGAAACAGCTGAGCGAGCTGGTCGCGCTGATCGAGGACAATACCATCTCGGGTAAAATCGCTAAAACCGTGTTCGAAAAAATGCTCGAAACCGGCAAGCCCGCCAAATTGATCGTCGAAGAAGAGGGGCTGGTGCAAGTGACCGATACCGGCGCTATCGAGACGGCCATCGACGATGTTATCGCCGCCAATGGCGATAAGGTGGCCGAGTATCGCTCGGGTAAGGACAAACTGTTCGGCTTTTTCGTGGGGCAGGTGATGAAGGCTACCGCAGGCAAGGCCAACCCGGCTATGGTGAACGACCTGCTGAAAAAGAAACTATCGTAATTTTATACGCGCTCGCCCTAAGAGGATACCATGAAGACTGCACTGAAAATTGTGGGCGCCGTGCTGGCGCTCCTAATCCTTGCCATTATCGCTATTCCTTTCCTGGTGCCGGTCGATGCGCTGAAAAGCAAAGTCGCCGAGGAACTCAGTAAAGCGACCGGGCGGGATGTAAAAATCGAGGGCGAGGCATCGCTTAAAATTTTCCCCGATATCGCTATTTCCCTGAAAGATGTATCGCTCGGCAATCCTAAGGGCGATTTCAAAAGCGCACGCTTGTTCTATGCCCGCCAGCTCGATACCGGGGTGAAGCTCATGCCGCTCTTCGACAAACACATCATCATCACCGGCCTGACCATCGACGGTGCGGAAATTCAGCTTGAAGAAACCAAAACCGGTGCAAAAAACTGGGAATTGACCTCGCGCAGCAGCTCGGAAACCAAGCAGGAACAAACACGCGAAGAAGGTAAGTCCGGCGTATTTGCCATTGGTGAAGTGAAAATCAGCGATTCCAGCCTGAGCTTCCGCCCCGCCAGCGGCGATGCGATCGAGCTGAGCGCCATTCAGCTCACGGTCAACGGTGCCGATGGCAGTGAACCGCTGGCGCTGGACGGTGGCGCAGTCTATCGCGGCGAACAGGTAAATCTCAGCCTCGACGTGAAAGATTCGCAAGGGTTCATGCAGGGTGATGCTTCGCCAATGATGATCGAAGCAACCGTCCCCGGCGGCAATTTCAATTTTAACGGCACGGCGCGTCACAGCAGTGCAATGCACGCCCAAGGGGATATGAAATTAAATATCGCTGCCATGCCCAAGCTCATGAAATGGGCAACCGGTTCCACCCCGTCGGAGATCGTACCCGAGAAAATCATGCTGCATGGCCCGGTGGTAGTCGATGGCAAAAAAATTCGCTTTACCGAGCTCGACGCCCGTGCCGATGATTTACATGCGCGCGGCAAACTCACCGTCGACGCCACGGGGAACGTCCCGTCTATTCAAGGCAACCTGAAACTTGGCCTGATCGATCTGGCACGTTTCAGCAAATCGCCCGAAGCACAGGGGACGGCACCCGCCGCAGGCGCTGAAAAAGGCTGGAGCCGCGAGCCGATCGACCTGAGCGGCTTAAAGGCGGTGAATGCTAAACTTGGTCTGGCCCTCGACGGGGTCAAAATGGGCAAGTTGACGCTTGGCGCCACCGCGATGGATGTGAACCTGCAAAACGGAGCCTTGAACGTCGGCATCGATAACATGGCGTTGTATGACGGCAATGCGAGCGGTAAGCTGGCGTTGAGTTCTACGGCTTATAGTACCGCGATGGCGATCAAAGGCGTACAGATCGAGCCGCTGATGGAAGCACTCTCCGGCGCATCGCGCCTGAAAGGAACCGCGGCGTTCAATGTAAACCTGCGCGGCAATGGCACCAACCAGTACGCGATGGTGAATTCCCTCGACGGTACGGCAACGTTTATCTTCACCAATGGCGCGATCAAAGGCATCAACCTGGCCCAATTTCTGCGCGATGCGAAAAAGGGCTTCCTGTTCGACAGCCCGCGCGAAGAAACCGATTTTGCTGAGCTTGGCGGCAGCTTCAACTTTGCTAATGGCATCGGCACAACCAACGACCTGGCGATGAAAGCACCGGTGATTCGTCTGAACGGCAACGGCACGGTGAATCTGCCAAACCAAAGCCTGAACATGAAACTTATGCCGACACTGGTGGCCAGTCTGAAAGGTCAGGGCGGTAAGGAAAAGGACGGCCTCACCATTCCGTTGCTGGTCACGGGCAGCTGGAGCAACCCGAGTGTGACGCCTGATGTGCGCGGCATTGTCGAGGACGCAATCCGCAACCCGGAACAGTTCAAATCGAACCTGAAAAATATCAAGGAAGGCATCAAGGACTTCAATAGCCCCAGCGATATCGGCAAGGCGCTACTTGGTGGTGGCACGGCAGCCAGCACCAGTACTTCACCGGCCGCCGAGCAGCCCACTGCGGTGGAGGAATCGACCAGCACCGCACCGGCACCCACACCCGCACCAAAGAAAGACGCCAAGCAACAGGCGATCGAAGGCTTGTTTAACGCGCTATCGAATTAGCGGTTAGCGGTCGCGCACGCGGCGCATTAAATCAGCCGCTTCCGCATGGGTCGGCTCTAACCGCAAGACGGCTTGCGCATCCTGCTTGGCAAGGGCCAGATCACCCAGCTGCTCGAACGCCAATGCCCGTTCCATCAGCACCGCCTCGTTAAGTGGGCTGAGGCTGATGGCGTGATCAAGGTCCTGCACCGCAGCGGTTACCTGACCAAACGTGCGGCGTAGCCGTGCCCGATCGAGCAGCAGTTCGGCGCTGAGTTTGGCTTCGGTTGCATTATCGAACTTGCCGACGCTCATTTCCTGAATCTGCGTGTCGAGCAGGGCGATGGCCGCATCGGTGCGCCCGGCGCTGCTCCAGGCCTTGGCGCCTTGCCGCGCCACATAGGTGCGCAGGGCGATATTGTCGGCCAGAATTTTGCCACGAACCAATTCCAACGCCTGTGCCGCCTCCGTGAATTGGCGCAACCCGTAAAGTGCCATGGCGCGGCAATGATGCGCCGCGAAGCCGTCATCCATCCGCAGCCATTCATCGGCCTTCGCAAGCGCGGCCTGCGGGTCCTTCGCTGCCAGGGTGGTGCATTCCTTATAGGCGGGCGGCTGCACGAACGGTACTGCGAACGCAGGCGAAGCGAGCAAGGCGGTAAACAACACTGGCAGCAGGGTACGCATCGGGCGATTCTACGCGCTTGGCGAACTGGGCACAATCGGAGTTTTGTGATATTTGCATGACATTCTGGTAGGTTAGATAAGTTGGCATTAAGCTTGCTTATAAAAAGACGACGATGATCTATCATAAAGGAGCACCCGATGCGGGCTACGTTACGCCACACCGCCATTCTACTGGGTATGCTGGGCCTGATGGCCTGCACGCCGGCCGCTGAATCGGTGCAAACGACTGGCCATACGCTGAAAACCGCTATGCATGACAATGTCGAAGCCTGGCGCGGCCTGTTCACCTACAAGCCCGAGAAGAAAGGCCAGCAATTGCCGCAAACCCGTTATTGCTATCGCATGCAAAGCGACACGGTCTGTTACGACAGTCCGCAACCGAACATGACCGCCCGTCTGGTCGGCTACCAGGATGGCACTAATATTTCATGGGTGCAGCCCGGCGGCGGGTCGCTTGGGGTGAGTGGCGGCGAACCGACCGCGCCCTACGATGCGAACGTGGTGCAGGTGGCCCCCAGCGTAACCGGCTACACGGCGGAGGTCATGCAAACCACCAGCGCCAGCAGCAGCGCGATGACGGTGAGCGAAGCGCCGTTACCGGTGGTGACGTCCAGCCCGGCGGCGGCGCCCTTTTCGCAAGGTGAATCGTCCTACGTGAAATCCAGCGCCAATTAATCGGTCGAAGCGCTTACGGGCGTCATTTCTACGCTGGTAATACGCGCTTCGGACTGGGCGTAAAGCAGGCTGTCAAACGCGCTGCAATGCTGGCAATGGGGTTGCCAGGCCGCATGGGCCGTACCGCATGCCTGGCATATCCATGCCCGCCCCGCCGGTGCATCCATCCCGCGCGCATACCAGGCAGTAGCGGCCTCCGGGCCATGCAGTTGTTTCTCCGCCTCGGCGATAATGCCGCAGGCCTGTTTGCTCTCCTCGATCGATAACGCCGCTTCCGCCGCCTGGCGCGCGCGCGCTTGTTCGCCAACAGCAAGGGCATGCTCGGCGGCCAGCAGGTAATGCGCCGCCATATCGCCTTTTAAAAAGGGTGCCAACAGGCGCTGTTGCTGTTTCGGCGTGACGGTAACCACACTGCGTAAAATGAGGGGAATCAGCATTGGCACGGGCTGTTTTTCCCACGCGCTACGTAGAATCTTCCGGGCGAGGCGGCGGTCATTTTGTGCGATCAGCACATCCGTATAGGCGGCAATGGCGGGGAGGAAATCT
>DITH01000106.1 GCA_002422745.1 Alphaproteobacteria bacterium UBA6189 | reverse complement strand
AGCGGCATGGAATGCGCCAACGTCATGTACGCCTTCATGCACCAGGGCAAGGCCGATAAAGCACTGAGCCTATATAGCATCGCCAAGACCCACATGAAACAACTGCATAAGGATGGTCACTACGATGATGCGTGGCTGAAGGGACATCTGGCACCTCTTTATATTGCGCGCGGCAAATGGGCCTTGAAGGGTGAACGCAAGCCACATGCGGCACTAAAACTTTATAATATGGCAGCCGAGTATACGCGTGACGACGCCGTGCTGGCGTACGAAAAAGGGGTGGCCTACGCCCATCTGGACGAGTATGGCGTGGCGGCACAATATTTCGATAAGGCATTACGGTTGGGCGCGCCGATTGAGATGGTCGGTGATCGCTACAGCCGGTGCCTGATGGATCTCTCTCGTTGGGAGGAGGCGTACCGGGTGCTGACCGTGCTGGCGGGAGATGAGAAAGACGCGCCGAGCTTGCAGCATCTTAAAAAAGCCATTGTTGAAATCAAGCTCGGGGAGGCTGCCAAGGCCTCGGAAACTCTCGACGCCGTATTGCAGCATGCGCTGGAGCAGCATCAATTCGACCATGCTACGCTTGGCGCGCTGGATTTAAAACGCAGCATTGCGCAAACCGGTATCCACCGCGATTCCTTTATGGATTGGGTGGAGCAATGCACGAAGGAAGGTTGGATTACCAGGCAGGAACATCACGGGCTGATCAACGATGTGCAGCAGCAACGGACGCCGGAATGGCTGCAGAATGTTGATGTAGGCAGTTTGCGCTCCATGGCGCATCTGAGCAAAGAGAAACCACAATTTAAACTCGTATCCCCTCACTGGGTAAAGCGAATTCAGGGATCTGAGAATAGATCATCGGAGCGGCGGGTAGGTTAGTGTAGCTTGCATTGCCTGGCGGCCTCTCGTATTATCCATGCATGAACTCAAAATCTGCCTTCTCGCTTGTCGAACTTGCCGTGGTGCTGGTGATTCTTGGCCTGCTCACCGGCGGCATTCTCGCCGGGCGCTCGCTGATTCGCGCCAGCGAGTTGCGCGCCGTCAGCACCGAACTGGCCAAACACAAAGCGACCCTCTACGCTTTTAAGGGCAAATATTTCGCCCTGCCGGGGGATATGCCGAATGCCACCGCCTTCTGGGGCGCGGCCGACGGCAATGACGGGCTTGCCGGCGATTGCGACGCGGCCACCATTACCGGCACGCTCACCTGCAACGGCGATGCTAACGGCCGGATCGAACATACGCGCGATAGCAATTATGCCTGGCAGCATATAGCAAATGCCGGGCTGGTGGAGGGGGTGTTTGGCCGCTCGGGGAGTCCCTATGTGGTGGGCACCACGGTGCCCGCGTCCAAACTGCCGCGCACCGGGTATCTCATTATCGACCGCAACCAGCAATGGTATGGCAAGCGTGGGCCGGAAGGTAATTTCATCCGGGTCAGCAAACCATCCAACAATGCAAACGCCCTCGCGGGCGGCGTGGTGAGTGCGGAAGAAGCCTGGAATATCGACACCAAGATGGATGACGGCACGGCCGATGGTGGGGCGCTCTATGTCATGCGGGGCTATCCCGAAACATCGAGTTCGCTGCCGGCCAGCGGCTGCGTGAGCGGGGCGCGCACCGACACCGCTATCACCTTCACCCTCGACGATACCGAGAAAAATTGCGGGCTGATGTACTGGGTGGATTAGGGTTGTGCTGTGTGCGCGAAGCCTTATACTCGCGCCATGCAACTGCGCCGCCATGCTTCCGGATTCTCCCTCGTCGAACTGGCCATTGTGCTGGTGATTCTTGGCCTGCTGGTCGGCGGCATTCTGGCCGGGCGCGCGCTGATTCGCGCTTCGGAACTGCGCAGCATCGGCACCGATCTCAATCGCTACAAAACCGCCGTCATGGCCTTCAAGGATAAATATTTCGCCCTGCCGGGGGATATGCCGAATGCCACCGCCTTCTGGGGCGCGGCCGACGGCAATGACGGGCTGGGGCTCGATTGCTACGAAACCGATAGTACGGGATTACAAACCACCTGTAATGGCGATGGGAATACTGGCATTCAGTATAGTAGTATTAATTACGGCAACGAGAAATTCCGCAGCTGGCAGCATCTTGCCAATGCCGGGTTAATTGAGGGTACTTATAGCGGACAAGCCTCAGTCACCACGGGTGCAAGTACGCGTAGCGTCGGGGCGGATCCCTCGCCCCGCCTGCCTGCTAGTAAGCTGGCCGGCGCATGGTACGACATGCATTGGGTGGGCAATTGCGGTTCCAGCAGCAGCTGGTGCTGGGAGGGTTCGTATCGCAATACCATCTATGTCGGCACACCGGATTCAGCAGGGGACTTGCTGGAAAAGGGCGTAATGACGGGCGCAGATATGTGGAATATCGACACCAAGATCGATGACGGCGTGCCTGCGACGGGTCGTATTCGTACTTATAAAGGGCGGCCGCTTTGCAACTTAAGTAGCTCCAATGGTGCCGAATATAATCTCAGCAGCACCAGCACGATCGATTGCCATATCATCTACATCACGGGTTACTGATGCTAAAGCCCGCGGCCACCACCGCCTTCGGTGCCGGCGAAGCGGTTCCAGCGCTCGGTCGATTGCCGCATACGCCCGGTATTCTTATCGCGAATCTGCTGCATACGCGCACTCCAGGCGGGTTCGGCCGCCTGTTTTTGTCGCGCGGCCGTCTGGCGGCCGGCATTGCGGCTCGCGTCCTTGGTTTCTTCCTCGCGCTCTTT
The DNA here is from genome assembly GCA_002422745.1 of Alphaproteobacteria bacterium UBA6189. GTDB lineage: Bacteria > Pseudomonadota > Alphaproteobacteria > Rickettsiales > UBA3002 > QFOX01. The sequence continues at coordinate 3,717 of DITH01000106.1, read as the reverse complement.
TTCCAGATCGCGCTGGCGGCCATGCTCCTCCTCGGCGAGGTTGATGCGTTGCGTGCGCCGGTTTTTTAACAGCTGGGCAAGTTTTTTTGCTTTTTTACCGGCGTGATGCTCGCTCATGCGCGTTCCTTGCCCGGTGGTTTCGCCACCCCACCTGCCGCCTGCTTGCGCCGCGCCATATTGCGTTTCAACGCCTGCGCCAGCTTGGCGGCGCGCGCATCCTTTGGCGATTTCGCCGTAGCTGCCTGTTGGGGCTTTTGCATCAATATCTTATGTAGCACAAATCCCTGCTTGCACGCAACGGGCACTTATGGCAGAAAGCGCCCACTTTGGATGCAAAGCGCTGCTGTAGCTCAGTGGTAGAGCACGTCATTGGTAATGACGGGGTCGGAAGTTCGATTCTTCTCAGCAGCACCAGCTTCGCTCAAATCTCGGCAACGCACTCCTTATGCAGTGCGAAAAACAATATCGGCACGGACGATCATGCGCACCCTGCATCTATTTATCTCGCTCCTCCTTTTGCCCGGCCTGGCGACCGCCGCCGAAAAGCCTCGCGCCAAGAAAGAAGTCGGCTGGATTGAGGAAGTGCGGTTAAGCGAAGTCGGCACGGTGGTGAAAGCCAAGATGGATACGGGCGCCACGACCTCGTCGATCGATTCGGAAATTATTGATATCCGCAAATCCGGCGAAAAAACCAAAGATCGCAGCGGCGAGACCGTGGTATTCAGCGTGATGATGGATGATGGCGCACCGAAAACCTTCGAGCGCGAGATTAAGCGCTATGTCCGCATCAAGCTGAAAGGTGGCGGATATGTGCGCCGCCCGGTGATCGAGATGCGTTTTTGCATCGCCGGACGCGAGGTAACGGAAGAAGTGAACCTTGCCAATCGTGAAAACTTCATCTACCCCGTGCTCATCGGGCGCAATATGATGCGGCATGCGGATCTGGTGATTAACCCGGCCGCCAAGCATCTGTCGCAGCCTTACTGTCGGATCGGCGAATAACACGGGAAAAACGCGCATGCGTTCCACGAAAATCTGGGTGATTGTCGCGCTTCTGGCCGGCATTGGTGTGGCGATGATGCTGTATAAGCATCTCGTGCTTGAATTTCCGCTGGCCCCTGACACCAAATATAACAGCTGGTTTGTCGAAGCACGGGTTGATCTTTATTCGCGCGAGCCCTGGAAGCGCGGCGACAAGCCGGTCGTGCTGAATATGCAGCTTCCTCACCCGGCGGATAATCTGGTGCTGGTGGATGAGAATATTATCGCCCGCCGCTTTGGCCATGCGATCACGGCGCGTGATGCCGAGGGCAACCGCGAAGCCACCTTCTCCAAACGGCGGATCGATGCGCAGGAAACAATATTCTACCGCGCCATTGTGTATGAGCTCGATGCACCATCGCCGGGGAAAGCAGAAAAACCGCCCGCACCTAACTCGCCCTACAGCAAGGAAAATCGTCCGCAACTGGCCGAAGGCGAGCAGCAGGCACCGATTTACCTGGCACTCGATGCGCTGATCGACGAGGCGCGCGAACGCTCCGCCTCGACCAAAACCTTTGTGCGTGAAATCTACCTCTTGGCGCGTAGCGCACAGGACGATCGCGTCAAACTGATCCGTGATACGCTCGACCCCCACCTCACCGACACGGCATTGGCCGCCCTGCTGCTCGAAGCGGCCGAGGTGCCGACCCGCATCGCCCATGGCATCAAGCTCACGCAGGATACGCGCCGCGGCCAGTTTATCGACTGGCTGGAAGTGTTCGTGAAGGACAAGTGGCAGCCGGTCGACCCCGAACAATACAGTTTCGGCATGCAGGATAAATACATCGCCTGGTGGTATGGAAACGACCGTTTCCTGACCCTGGAAGAAGGCCGTGCGCATATCGAATCGGCGGTGAGCGTGCGCCATAACACCAACGATGCGCTGACCCGGGCGATCTGGAAATCGGGCCAGAACTCCAACGTTTTCCTCACCTTCTCGTTTTATAACCTGCCGCTTGAGTCGCAGATCCTGTTCAAGGTGCTGCTGATGATTCCCGTCGGCGGGCTGGCCATCGCCTTCCTGCGCCAGGTGATCGGGGTGCGCACGTTCGGCACGTTCATGCCGGTGCTGATCGCCCTGGCGTTCCGCCAGACCGGGCCGTTGTGGGGCGTCGCCTTCCTCTGCGCCGTGATCGGGCTGGGCCTGGCGGTGCGTTTTTACCTCGACCGCCTGAAGCTGCTGCTGGTGCCGCGCCTTGCAGCGGTGGTGATCGTCGTCGTGTTGCTGATTGCTGTGCTCACCGTGATTTCCTTCAAACTGGGACTGGAACGCGGGCTCTCCATCGGCCTGTTCCCCATTGTCATCATGACCATGACCATTGAGCGGATGACGATGGTGTGGGAGGAGCGCGGCCCCAGCGAAGCCTTCCAGCAGGGCTTCGGCTCGATTGCCGTCGGCATCCTCTGCTATTTCGTGATGAATCTGCAGATGGTCGAGCACCTGTTCTTCGTGTTCCCGGAACTGTTGCTCGTCGCGCTGGCGGCCACCCTGCTGATCGGCCGCTACAGCGGCTACCGGCTCACCGAACTCTACCGTTTCCGCGTGCTGGCCAAATGATGAACTGGCTGCGCATGCATCATCGTCTGGACGCGGCAGGCGTGCTGGGCATCAACCGGCGCAACGCCGAGTACATGCTCCCGCACAACCCGCGCGCCTGTTATCCGCTGGTGGACGACAAGACGCTGACCAAGCAACTGGCCATCAGGGCGGGCGTGGCGGTGCCCGAACTCTACGGCGTCATCGAAATCCAGCAGCAGGTGCGCACCCTGCCGCAACTGCTCGGCAAATACCGGGATTTCGTCGTCAAACCGGCGCGCGGCAGCCAGGGCGACGGCATCATCGTGGTGACCGGGCGCACGCGCAACAGTTACCGCACGGCAGACGGCAGTCTGATGGACGAACACGACATCAGCTTCCATGTCTCGAACATACTTGCCGGCATCTACAGCCTGGGCGGACAGTCAGACAAGGCGCTGATCGAATATCGCGTCAACTTTGATCCGGTGTTCGAGAAAATCACTTACCGCGGCGTGCCCGATGTACGGATCATCGTGTTCCGCGGCGTGCCAGTCATGGCGATGGTGCGACTGCCGACCCGCCTCTCGGGCGGCAAGGCCAATCTGCACCAGGGTGCCATCGGCACCGGCNNGAACACCCGGATACCGGCAATCCCGTTTCCGGCGTACAGATTCCCCACTGGGATGTGCTGCTCGACATCAGCGCCCGCAGTTATGAACTGACGGGGCTGGGCTATCAGGGCATCGACATCGTGCTCGATCGCGACAAGGGTCCGCTGATCCTCGAACTGAATGCACGGCCCGGACTGGCCATCCAGATGGCCAACAAGGCCGGGCTGAAGGCGCGCCTTGAAACCGTGCAGCGCGCATTGCCGGGACTGCGTACTCCGGCGGACCGCGTAGCTTTCGCCCGGAAGTGCTTCGCCCATGTCAGGACGGAATCCGTGGCATGAGGCCATGCGGCCTGCGGGTCGGCCTGATATTGCTCGCACTGATCACAGCGCTTCCTGCTGCCGCGGCAACTACACCCAAGGCCCTGCCGGTCGCCGGCCGGCTGGAACGCGCGCTGATCGTGCCCGGCAACCTGATCCTGGAAGCCAAGCTCGATACCGGCGCCCGCACCTCGTCACTGCATGCCGCCCATATCGAGCGCCATCT
>DITH01000209.1 GCA_002422745.1 Alphaproteobacteria bacterium UBA6189 | reverse complement strand
GCGGCATCAAATATTCCGGCGATTTGGCCAAGGCAGTGGCCGCCGGGGCCGAGGTGGCCATGCTGGGCAGCCTGTTCGCCGGTACCGAGGAAGCGCCGGGCGAGGTGATTCTGTTTCAGGGCCGCAGCTACAAAACCTATCGCGGCATGGGTTCCGTCGGCGCAATGAGCCGCGGCTCGGCCGACCGTTATTTCCAGGCCGAGGTGAATGATGCGCTGAAGCTGGTGCCCGAAGGGGTGGAGGGGCGCGTGCCGTATAAAGGCTCGGTTTCGGGCGTGATTCACCAGTTGGTGGGTGGCTTAAAAGCGAGCATGGGCTATACCGGCAACCGCACCATCGCCGAGATGCGCACGCGCTGCCAGTTCGTGCAGATGACGGCGGCGGGTCTGCGCGAGGCGCACCCGCACAACATCAGCATCACCCGCGAATCGCCCAATTACCGGGTGGAGAGTTAAGCTCATTTCAGCAGCAATAGCAGGGCGCAGCGCAGGCTGGGCTCGTCGAGCAGATAGTTGGCGGTGGGGACATCGTAGCTGGTAGCGCACGGCACGCTATTGGCGCCGATGGCGGTGACCCGCCCCATGCCGGGCATGCCGTCGTCGAGCTTTACGTCGATATTCCATGCCTCCTCGGGCCGAAACGCCGGGCGATACGGGTTTAAATTATTATCCCCTGCGCCGAGCATGAATTTTTGTTTGTCGACCAGCGCATCGCCCCCGGTCCATTTATAGGGGCTGCTGCCATGCGCGTATAACCGGCTAAAGAGCAGTGCCCAGCCAGCCTTGCTGACTTTGGAAACCGGTGCGTTGACCCCCAGCTCGATATGGCTGGGGCCGCCGCTGCCGGTAAGGCCGGTATAGACCCCTTCGATTAATCCGGCGAGGGCGAGTTGTTGCCAGTAACGGAACCTTTCAGCGTTATTATCGACAATGCCGTTACCATCGCCATTGCAACCGGCTGGGTCGGTGCCTGCCTGCGCATTGGTGCAGCTACCGGTGGTACCAAAGAAGGCAAACCCATTGGGGAGGTCGCCCGGCAGGCCCAGATATTTGCCGCGAAACGCGCGTGTTGCCGTGAGCCAGCGATCGTATTCGGTCGTGACGGCACGCAGCTCGGACGCGCGAACGAGTGATTGCCCGGCGAGGATACCACCGGTCAGTAACCCAAGGATCACCAGCACGATGGCAAGCTCGACTAACGTAAAGCCTTGTTCTTTCATCCGGCAACGCTAATGCGCATTAACCGGATATGCAATAAAAGCATGTCATATGGGTTGGGTCTGCAAGTCTCAGGCAAAAAGGCGAAGGGTAGGTTTTTCGTTTCTCAATAAAAACTTAACCCTATTGTCATAGAGTAGCTGCTAGAACCCGGCGCAAAGGGAGCAGCTATGAGCGATTCGGACCGACCTGTTAATATCAATGAGAATCCCTTTGAGGTGCTCGCCAGGCCAAGCGTGCCGTCCCCCATCCGATGGGCGATGCCACCGGAAGGTAAGGTGGAGCGCGCCTTATTCCTTGCGGCGTTCAAAAAGCCCGACCACCAACCCGGTGAAATCCCGCCTGCGCAAGTGCAGCGCTATATGGAGCTGATGGTGACGGCCTATGTGCGTAAGGATCATGCGGCGGAGCAGGAGGCGCTGGCGGTGCTGGAGAAATATAAATTGTTCGACGGGTTTGTGCATTTCCCCGAAAGCGCCCGGCCGATCACGGCAACGGTGGATGGGGTAACGCTGGGCTCAACCTTTACCGGCAGCGTATTGCTGACCCCTCAGGAAGAGGTGGCGGGCTTGCGCCGGTTTTGGGATGAGCTGAACATAACACGCGAGCAGCCCAAGCTGGCGGCGGCGCCCGCCGCCCTTGTCGCGGTGGAGGTGACGGCCGATGTGGTCGCTCCCCCCCATCCCAAGCAGGCCACAAGCCCGCCGGTCGCGACGAAGGCATCGGCCACAATTGCCCACCGCGTAGAAACGGCAGAAACCGAGGTGATGCGCGCGCCCGTCTCGATCACCCAACTCACCAACAGCATTTTGCAGCATCTGGGCGATAAGAAGGTGCAGCAGGCGTTGGCCGGGCTCGATGGCGATGGGGAATTTTCGGTCAACGATGTGATGCGGTTGCAGACATTGGGTGCCGACGGCGAGGCGCAGATTCGCCAGATTGCCGCGGTGCTGCCCCAGCCACAGGACGCCACGCAGGTCGCCCAGCAGGGTGTGCCGCATACGGGCGGCGAGGGGCCTAAGCGCGGCAGCCGGTAGAATCGCCATTGCCAGTGGCGGCATGGGCCGCTACATCTGATTTCTATGCAGCCTGCCGCCCATATCCAAGCCAGCATTGAAGTGATGGAGCATGTCCAGTCGATCTGGGCAGCGGATCGCCGCGCGCCGGTCGATGCGCTGCTAGCTGATTACTTCAAAAAGCGCCGCTATATCGGCAGCAAAGACCGCGGGGCGATTTCCGACCTCACCTATTTTATTTTGCGCCATGGCGGCACGCTGGAATGGCATATCGAGCAATGCGACCGCTCGGTCACGCCACGGCGGCTCGTGATGGTGGCGCTGCTGTTTTACAGCGAAAAAGGCCACACACCCCTGGAACGCGAGGATATCACCGCATTATTTACCGGGGCGAAATACGCGCCCGCTGCCTTGAGCGAACAGGAACAGTTGATGTTGGCGCGCTGCGAGGGCCGCGAATTCATGCCACCTACCATGCCCGGCCCGGCGCGGTATAACTACCCCGACTGGATGGAAGGCCGCCTGAAAGATGCTTTTGGCGATCACTTGCCGGAGGCGATGTTGGCCCTCAATGCACAGGCGCCGATCGATTTACGCGTCAATACGTTGAAATGCCCGAGCCAGGCTGATCTGATCCTGGCGCTCGATAAGGACGGCTATTTCGGGGTGCCCACGCCGCATTCACCCCTCGGTGTGCGGCTGAAAAAGCGCCTGCCGGCGTTCAATACGCAGGCGTTCCGCGACGGATTCTACGAGATGCAGGACGAAGGCAGCCAGGTGGTCAGCCTGCTGGTACAGGCAAAGCCGGGGCAGAAAGTGATCGATTTCTGCGCCGGAGCGGGAGGTAAAACCCTCGCTATCGCGGCGACCATGCAGAATAAAGGGCGGCTACTGGCCTGGGATATCAATGCAAGGCGGCTGGAGCAGATCCGCAAGCGGCTGACCCGCGCCGGGGTCGATAACGTGCAAGCGCATGTGCTGAAAAGCGAGTCGGATTCCTACCTCAAGCGCCATATCGGCAGTGCCGACTGGGTGCTGGTCGATGCGCCCTGCTCGGGCAGCGGCACCTGGCGGCGCAATCCCGATTTGAAATGGCGCTTCAGCCCAGAGGATCTGCAGGAGGTCAAAGCCCTGCAGCAGGCCATTCTGACACAGGCCTGCCGACTGGTGAAACCGGGGGGTAAGCTGGTCTATGTGACCTGCTCCATCTTCCCCGACGAGAATAGCTGGCAGATCAAACAATTCTTAATCAACAACCCGACATTTCGGGTTGCCAGGCCTGAGAAGGTATGGGATAGTCACGTAGTTTTGCATGACGGGGTAGGCCCGTACTTGCAGCTCAGCCCGCACAAAGACGGGACGGATGGCTTCTTTGCAGCCATCCTCACCAATGACGCCAGCGCCTGACACGACCGTCAGCTGTCTGTAATTGAAAAATTACCTGGTGAATCAAGGGATTAATAAGGGTTCGAAAGCATATGGCACTACAGTCGACGGGCAGGAAGCCCAAATCTCGAATCGGGAAATGGTGGGGAAGCCTGTTTGGCCGCCTGTTTTGCAAGCGCAGCATCATTATCATCTCGGAACATAAAACCCAGCACGTACCGTTTGCGATCGGGGCGCAGCTTTTCGCCATGCTCGGCGTCATGGCCGTGGTGGGCTGGGCCTCATACTCCAGCGGCTCCTACATGGCCGCGCAGCATGTGCTGGTCGAGAAAGACCGTAAAATCGCCACCACCACCGAGCAAAACGCCAAGGTGGAAGCCGAGTTCTCGCTGCTGAAGCGCGACCTGATGAAACTCGCCGAGGAAGAAGGCAAAGGCGGTAAGGGCAAATTGGGCGATTTCGCCAAAATGGTAACCGAGCAATATGCCCAGGAAGAAAACGCCGTCGGCCAGGATTTTGCCGCGGGACTGGCCGAGGAAAGCGCTGCCGAGAAATACAACGCCGTATTCGCCCGTATCGATTACCTGGAGAACCGGGTGAAAGAGCTGCAATCCACCCACGACCAGATGATCGCTGACATTCGCTCGACCACCGGCGGCAAGATTGCCGAGCTGGAGCAAGTGATTGCCGCCACCGGCTTACAGACCGCGGCTCTAGTGAAAAAGGCCGAGATTAAACGCAAGCAGGACGAAGCACGGCACGAGAAATATGGCCGTATCGCCAATGGCCAGGGTGGCCCGTTCGAGCCAGTGCGTAGCTCCATCCTGCAGGACAAGGAAACCGAGCTTTATTTTAACCTCAAACGCCTGATGACCTTGACCGAAGTGGTCAACACCATGCCGCTTTCCAACCCGATGGCCAGTATCAGCTACCGCAAAACCAGCGGTTTCGGCACCCGCATCGATCCGTTCCGTGGTCGGCTGGCATACCATAGCGGTATGGACCTGGCGGGCCCTGCCGGCACGCGTATCAAGGCTACCAGCGACGGTAAAGTGACCTTCACCGGCTGGAAAGGCGCGTATGGTAATACGGTCGATGTCGATCATGGGCTTGGTTTCGTTACCCGGTACGGCCATCTCAGCAAAATTCTGGTCAAGAACGGTCAGACCGTGAAAAAAGGCGATGTCATCGCTGTTCAAGGTTCGACCGGGCGTTCGACCGGCAATCACCTGCACTATGAAGTGCGGTATAATAACAGTCCGCTCAACCCAAGCAATTTCCTGAAAGCAGGCACCCATGTTCGGTAAATCATCCGGTCGCACCCCGTCTCCGCCCGCCACGCCGCGTTCGACGCCCACCACCGTGCTTGGCAAAAAAGGCATGACACCGTCGGTTATCGCGGCGGATTTGAACGTTCTGGGCAACATCATTTCCGATGGCGTGCTCGATATCGACGGTAAAATCGATGGTAACGTGCGTTGCCACACCGCGTCGATCCGCCCCAATGGTCGGGTGCATGGCGATATTTCGGCCGAGATCGTGCATGTGTATGGCACGATCGAAGGCACTATTAAGGCCAAAGCCGTGATGCTTTACAGCTCGGCCAAAGTGGTCGGCACCATCATGCATGAGTCGCTGTCGATTGAGGACGGCGCGTTCGTGGATGGCAAATTCAAGCGCACCGATAAAGTGTTTCTCGACGAGGAGGGCAATGTCAGCCCCTCCATGCTGAGCAGCGCCTCCAAGCTGCAGTTCGACGAGGATATCGTGGAGCTCAGCAGCGAGGAAGAAGTCAGAATCCTCGAGAATCTACGCCTGGTGCGTTAATCACGCCTTGATATCCGGCCACTCTTTCCCCGTCCCTTCCTGATACGCGCTAGCGTAGCATCTCGTCTACTCACTCGAGGAGAATGCTATGCAGCCGACCCAAAAGAAAACTCTTGCCCTTGTAGCGGGCATTGCCGTCGCACTGGTAGCGACCGCGGGCATTGCCGCGTATGTTACTCAGCAGCGCATGGGGGACGAGTCGCCAGCACCAGTGCGGCAGCAGGCCCAGGCAGCCAAACCGGCCACCAGCGCGCCGCAATATGCGGCGACTAACCAGCCGGTTGTCGTGCAGCAAGCACCAGCGTGCGACGATAAAAATATCGTCGGTACGGTGACAGGCGCCGTTGGCGGCGGGGTGATTGGCAATCAGTTCGGCTCGGGCTCCGGCAAAACGGTCGCTACAGTCGGCGGGGCTGCCGCGGGGGCGTATCTGGGCAACCAATATATGCCGACGCGAAACGCTACCTGTCGGTAATCTAACTCAATTTGCGTCGTTGCCTTGGGTTGTCACTTATTGTTTTCGTCGCCCCACAGCTCGCCGAGTCGATCGACACGGCCGGAACCATATTTGTAGGCGTTATAGCGCAGCTTGTTCTTCTGATAGTATTTCTGGTGATAATCCTCGGCCGGATACCAGGGCGCGTCATCCTCGATCGTGGTAACGATCGGGTCGGTCTGATCGCCCTGCGCGCGGTCGATGGCGGCGCGCGCCTGTTCCGCCTGTTCCGGCGAATGGGGGAAGATGGCGGAGCGATATTGGGTCCCGACATCATTGCCCCGCCGATTCAGCGTCGTCGGATTATGCGTCGCAAAGAAGATGTCGAGCAGGTCGGCATAACTGATGACCGCCGGGTCGAAGGTGATGCGGATCGCTTCGGCATGGCCGGTGCCGCCGCTGCACACCTGTTCATAGGTGGGATGCGGGGTTTCGCCGCCGATATAGCCGCTTTCCACCTGGTGGACGCCGATGACATCGTTGAACACGGCCTCCGTGCACCAGAAGCACCCGCCCGCGAAGATTGCCGTTTGTGCGCCGCTCATACCTGTCTCCTGTCCGTCATGCCTACAAGATAGGATGCACAGGGCCGCTTGTCATCTGGCGCGGGGGCCATAGAGTGTAATCACATCTTCAGGAGACCGGATCATGCGTTGCGTTTTCACATATGCCCTTGCCGCACTGGCATCCACCACCGCACTGGCATCTCCGGTTCTGGCCGGGAATCATGGTGGCAGTGGGAGCGGCAGCGGGCATGATGGCCATGAGGCACACACGGTTGCCGCATCCTCCGATCCTGCGCTTCAGATCGTGCTGGAGCATCCCCGCCGCCATGCGGACCGCGCGCGCGATGCCTACCGCAACCCGGCGGCCACGCTGGAGTTTTTCCAGGTTCAGCCCGGCCTGACGGTGGTGGAATATATGCCGGGCGCGGGATGGTACACGCGCATCCTTGCGCCGCTGCTTGCGGGCAATGGCCGTTACATTGCGCTCAACTCCGATGTTACCCGCGCGCCTGACGGGTTGAAAGCCTATTTCGGCAACACCGCCGCAACCTTCCCGGCCAAGGCCGCCGAATGGACAGGCCTTCCGGCCAACAGCATCGCGGCCTACAACACCGATACGCTGCCTGCCGAACTGAACGGCACGGTGGACCGGGTGCTTCTGGTCCGTGCGCTGCACAACATGTGGCGCAACGACATGATGCACCGCGAACTGGCCGCCATCCGCGCCTTGCTGAAGGAAGATGGCTATGTGGGCGTGGTGCAGCACCGCGCCAAGGAAGATGCCCCGGCCTCCTACACCGATGGGCACAAGGGCTACATGCGCGAATCCGATGTGGTGGCCTTGCTGGAAGCGCATGGTTTCATGGCCGTGGGCTGGTCCGATATCAACGCCAATCCCAAGGATGGCGCGGATCACGATATCGGTGTCTGGGCGCTGCCGCCGGCCCTGCGCAAGGGGGATGAAGGGCGCGAAGCGTATAAGGCCATCGGGGAAAGCGACCGCATGACCATCCTGTTCCGCAAGCGCCCCTGATCAACGGCCCTCGGAAGCCCGCACGCCATGACCACCATCACCGTTGCTGCCCTCCAGCTTGCGCTCGGCCATGCGGACGAAGCCACCAACATCGCTGCCGTTTCTGCCCTGGTGGAAGAAGCGGCGGTGAAGGGCGCGCAGATTATCCTGCCGCCGGAATTGTTTTCCGGCCCCTATTTCTGTGCCACCGAGGATGAAGCCCTTTTTGCACTCGCCCGGCCCGTGGCTGAACACCCCTCCGTTCTGGCCATGCAGAAGCTGGCGGCGGGCCTGGGCGTGGCCATCCCCACCAGCTTTTTTGAGCGCGACGGCCCGCATTATTACAACACACTGGCGATGATCGGGCCGGATGGGGCCATTCTGGGTACCTACCGTAAAAGCCATATCCCTGATGGGCCGGGCTATGAGGAAAAATACTATTTCCGCCCCGGCAACACCGGCTTCAAGGTGTGGGATGTGATGGGCGCGCGCATCGGTGTGGGGGTGTGCTGGGATCAATGGTATCCGGAATGCGCGCGGGCCATGGCCCTGATGGGTGCGGAATTGCTGCTCTATCCCACCGCCATCGGCACGGAACCCTATGATGCCGATCTTGACACCAGCCGCATGTGGCGGCGGGCCATGCAGGGCCATGCCGTGTCCAACTGCATGCCCGTGATCGCGGCCAACCGTATCGGTGCGGAAGGGGCGCAAAGCTTCTATGGCCACAGCTTCATCAGCGATGAATGGGGCGATCTTGTAGCGGAATATGGCGCGGCCGAAACGGGCACGCTCATCGCCACGCTCGATCTGGCGCGCGCCGCCCGCCACCGCGCCGGGATGGGCTTCTTCCGTGACCGGCGGCCAGAACTGTACTCCCGGCTGTGCCAGGACATCTGAACCACCGCTATCTTATCGCCCTTGGCTCCAATGTCCGCCATGCCGCCTATGGCGGGCCGCGCGGGGTGCTGGCGGCCGCGATCGGCGCGCTGGAACAGGAAGGCTTGCGGCTGGTGTGCCAGGCCCCCGTGATCACCAGCCGCCCGATCGGCCCTTCGCGCCGTGCCTATGCCAATGGTGCGGTGCTTGTGGACAGCGTGCTGGAACCGGAAGCCCTGCTGGCGGCCCTGAAAAGGGTGGAATCCCGCTTTGGGCGTCGCCGGGGGCAAAGCTGGGGCGCAAGGGTGCTCGATTGCGATATCGTGTTATGGGACGGCGGCGCATGGCATGGGCCGCATCTCACCATCCCGCACCTTCAGTTCCGGGACCGGGATTTCGTGCTGCGGCCCGCTGCGGTGATCGCCCCCTTGTGGTGGGACCCGCTGACAGGGCGGACCCTGCGGCAGCTTCATGCCCGGTCAGCCAGAAGGAAACGCATGGGCAAGGCAAGACACCCTTGACCCGCTGCGCGCCGCTCCCTATCGGCGCTTGTGCAAGGGCCCTTAGCTCAGTCGGTAGAGCAACTGACTTTTAATCAGTAGGTCGCTGGTTCGAACCCAGCAGGGCTCACCATAAAAACAATGGCTTATGCGGGAAAAGGCTGGTTCTCTCTGCTGCGTGGGTCCCAATGGGGTAACAGGGCAGCGCAACCACCGCGCCAAAGCGAAGCTATCGCAACCCAGCATTTTTGCCGATCCACCGCTAGGCTGATCCACATGGGATCGGCAGCAGAGATCGGTTTGCCGCCTGCTCGACGGATGACCCAGCCAGCAACGGCATCTACGCTTTAGAGTCTGATTCGAAATTATCGCGT
>DITH01000185.1 GCA_002422745.1 Alphaproteobacteria bacterium UBA6189 | reverse complement strand
TTTCAGCAAGGTGGTTTTGCCCGCCCCATTGGGCCCGACGAGCGTCACAATCTCACCCGGCTGCACGCTGAGGCTTACCTCGTGCAGAACTTCGCGCCCGCCGTAAAACTTGCACAGGCCGGTTGCCTGCAATAAGTACGGCGTATCGGGAGATGCGGATGCGTTGGTCATATCGAGTGGGTGTAGCCCTATTTATTGTTTCCGCGCAAGCAGCCTTTGCAGGGCCGGCGAATCCGCAGGTGCTGGTGAGCACGCCGCCGTTGAAGCCTTATCTCGACCAGTTATTGCTAGGCATTGGCGAAAGCGACAGTTTGCTGCGCGCCGGACAGGATGCCCATACCTTTACCCTTTCGCCCAGCCAGCGCCGCGCCCTTGCCGAGGCGGACATCATCGTGACGCCTGCGCCGCAGGTGAACCCGGTGCTCGACCAACTGTTAGCCGTGGAGGAAAAACGCGGCGCGCAGATCATCACGCTTAGCGATTTGCCGGGGGCTGATGTTTTGCCCTACCCGGAGCATGATGGGTGGACGCATACGCACGAACCGGCCAACGCGGATAAGGAGCATGCGCCCGAGAAGACTGACGAGCATGCGCTGCTCGATCCGCATCTGTGGCTCGACCCATTGCGCATGGCCGCGATTGCCGCGCCACTGGCCGATCGGTTGGGCGATTACGCCGTGACGCACCGCGCGCGCCTGAAGGGGAATGCCACAAAACTCGCCCTTCATTTACGCGAGGAGGTCCATCCCGGGTTAACCGCCCTGCTCGATCAACCGGCGAGCAACAAAATGCGCGCGCGGCCGCTGGTGCCATTTATTACCTATCATGCGGCGTACCAGTATTTCCTGCGCCGCTATGGGCTGGAACAGGCGGGCGCGGTGACGGCACGACCGGAAAATTATCTGGGCGCAAAAACTTTGCACAATACTTTGGCCAGTGCGGAGAAACTATCCATCGGCTGTATTATCAGCGAAACGGAAAACCCGCTGGTAAAGCGGCTGGCCGCGGCTTCAGGCGCACGGATCGTAGCCCTTTCGCCCGAAACGCTGTATGGACCAAAAGACGTGCCGCCCGTCGGCTGGGCCCGCAACGATTACGACCGGTTGCTGGTGAAAACGGCGCTCAGCTTTGCCGATTGCCTATAGGAAAATCGAGCGGATGAGGCGAAAACGCCGCGATTCCTTTACCCGACCCCACATGATTTCATGGTCGCCAAACACGGTGACACCAAACGCCACGGCAATCGCCAGCACCATGCTCAACGACATCAGCACGCCGAGCAGGTAATACATCGGTGACGCGATCTCGGGCACGGTTTTCATGTAGTAATCGCCCAGGTGGAAACCGAGCGAGGCAAGCAGCATGATGGTAAGCAGCGTGAGTTTCTGCCGTGTGATGCCCACCAGCAGGCTTAGGCACAGCACCGCCCCCAGGACGAAATAGCGGATCGGTGGGAACTGATGCACATCGAGCGTCAGCATGCCGCCGAGCATGATCATCAGGGTGAAGGCAAGCGGCATTTGCACCAGCCCGTCGCGGGGCAGCAGGGCCGCCAGCATGCCTGAGGCGAACAATAGCCCAAGCACGGCCCAATGGCCCAGCGGTGCGCTGAAGCCAAGGCTCAAGCCCGCGCTGGCGGCAGCAGTGGGCTGCAGCACCAGGAACGGCAAGGCACCAAGCAGGAACAGCCCGATGGCGAGTAAAATAAAACGGCGCGATGACATGCGATAATCCTAGCAACGCACGGCGGCTCCTGCTAGCAAAAAACCATGCGATTCCTAGTGCTCATGCTGTCCGTGTGGATGGGGTATGCGGTCACGCTGCACGCGGCGGAGCCCGCGCCTGTGTCGTCGCCCCCGCCCTCGCCCACCAACCTGACCGTGCTGGCCGACCCCAGTTTGTTGCTGCCGCTAGCCCAGCTGGCGCGCGATTATGCCAAGCAAACCGGCACGCCGCTGACCATCGCGGTCAAGGATGGCGAGGAAGCCGCCCAGCAGATCGAGCAGGGGCTCGAGGCGCATTTACTGTTGACCGCCAACCAACCGCTGGTGACCGTATTGCGCAATCGCGGATTAATCGATGTGTTCAGCGCCCGCGCCTTCGCCCGCACCTCGCTGGCCCTGGTGGGCTCGGCCAGTCTTGAATCGCGCACCGACATCGCCCGGCATATTTCGCTGGCGGCCATTCTATATGCCCAGCCCGACCTGCCGATCTATATTACCCCGGTCAGCACCCATGAAGGCAACCGGGCGCTGGCGCTGATGGAAAACCCCGATTACGCCGAATTGCTGAAATCGCGGGTGATCATGGTGGAAAGCCGCGAGATGGCCATTCGCCGCCTCAAGCGCACGCCGGGTTTTGCCTTGCTGCTCGCCACCGATGCGCTGAACGACCCGGCGCTCAACGTATTACATATCTTCTCGGCCGAGACCGCCAAGCCGGTGAATTACGAGGCGGTGGTGCTGGCCAGTGAATCGATGGCGCAAACGCGACAATTTATCGGCTATTTGTTCAGCCCCAAAGGCCAGCAGATTTTCGCCCATTTCGGCTTCCAGCCGCCGCCGCAATCGCAGCGCTAAACGCTGCCCAGCTCGCTCAGCGGCCAGCGGGCCCGCGGGTCGGCTTCCAATCCATCGGCATGGCCCAGCATCAGCCGCTCCATCCCCGCCCAGGCGATCATGGCGGCATTGTCGGTGCACAGGGCGGGCGGCGCCACATGCAGCGGTAAATCATGCGTATCGGCCAGCGTTTGCAGCGCTCCGCGCAGGGCCTGATTGGCTGCGACCCCACCGGCTACCGTCAGCGCCGTGATGCCGGGGCAGTGTTGCCGTGCCAGCATGAGGCCGCGCCCCACCCGATCCTCCATCACCTTCAGCACGGTATGTTGAAAGCTTGCGGCGATATCGGCGATCAACGCGTCGTCGAGCGGACGGGTGCGGGTCTGGGCTTCGATCAATAGCCGCACGGCGGTTTTTAACCCGGAGAAAGAAAAATCAGCCGATGCGTCACCATGCAGCGGTTGCGGCAGGCGAAACGCCATCGGGTTGCCGGATGCCGCGACACGTTCCAGCGCCGGGCCGCCGGGATAGGGCAGGCCCAGCATTTTTGCGGTTTTATCATAGGCTTCGCCGAGCGCATCATCTTTCGTGCCGCCGAGCAGCGTATATTGACCCACCCCATGCACCAGCAGCATCTGGCAATGCCCGCCCGACACCAGCAGCAGAAAATACGGAAAGGCGACATCGGCGACGAGACGCACGGTGAGGGCATGCCCTTCGAGATGGTTCATTGCTAAAAATGGTTTGCCGGTAGCCGAAGCCAGCGCCTTGCCGAACATGGCGCCGACCATGACGCCGCCGATGAGTCCGGGCCCGGTGGTGGCGGCAATCGCGTCGATCGCGCCGAGGTCGACACCGGCTTCCTCGAGGCATTCGGTATAAAGCTGGTCAATCCGCGCCAGATGCGCCCGCGCGGCGATTTCCGGCACCACTCCACCGTAGGGTGCATGCTCAGCCGTTTGGCTGGCCAGCTTGGCGCTCAGGATGGTTTTATCTTCGCGCACCAGCGCCACCGCGGTTTCGTCGCAGCTTGATTCAATGCCGAGAACGATGCGCATTTTCTCCCTCGCAAATTGATGCTGGCTGCGCTAGGCAAGGCGCATGAGCCAAACGCTTATCATCGGCACCCGTGCCAGCAAACTGGCCATGGCGCAAGCGGAAATGCTGCGCGATGCGTTGCTTGCCGTCGCCCCCGGCCTTGCCATTTCCTTCCTGCCGATGACCACGGCAGGCGATAAGGAGGTGCAGAAAGATATCAGCGACTGGGGTTATAAGGGCCTGTTCACCAAGGAGCTTGAAGACGCATTGCTTGACGGGCGCATCGATGTGGCGGTGCATTCCACTAAGGATATGCCGAGCCTGTTGCCCGACGGGTTGGTGATTTGCGGCATGCTGGAGCGCGCCGATATGCGCGATGCCTGGCTCAGCCCGCACCATACCAGCATCGGCGCGTTGCCCAAAGGCGCAATCGTCGGCACCTCTTCCACTCGCCGCGCGGCGCAGCTGAAATTCCGCCGGCCCGATGTGCGCGTGGTGCCATTTCGTGGCAATGTCGACACACGGCTGAAAAAGCTAGCCGATGGCGTGGCCGAAGGCACCTTCCTGGCCGCCGCCGGGCTGATACGCCTTGGGTATGAACACCATATCCGCGATCTCATCCCGACTGATGAAATGCTACCCGCTGCGGCGCAAGGCGCGATTTGCATGGAATGTCGCAGCGAACGGGCCGACATCCAAGCGCTCATGGCCCGCGTCAGCCACCGACCGACCGAAATTTGTATCACCGCCGAGCGGGCGTTCCTCAAAACGCTTGATGGCTCGTGCCGCACACCGATAGCCGCGCTCGCCGAGCTAAGCGAAGGTACCTTGACCTTGCGCGGCGAGGTGCTGGCCCCCGATGGCTCGGTGCGCCATTACCAGGAAATACTCGGCAGCGCCGCGGAAGCCGAACGGCTGGGGCTGGCGCTAGGCGAACGGTTGCGACGTGAAGCAGGCGAAGGATTACTGGCGCAGGTGCATGGATGAGTGGGGGATCGCGCATCTGGTTGACCCGGCCCGAAGCCGATAGCCACGCCATCGCCGAAGCGCTCGCCGAGCATGGTATCCTCAGTATCATTGATCCGGTGATCACCATCGAACCCCTGCCGGTTCCTACCCTCACTACGCCGCCCGATGCGCTGCTGCTTACCAGCCGCCACGCGGCGCATGCGCTTGCGCCAGAACTGGCTATGTTGCCGGTTTTTTGCGTCGGCCAAGCCACCGCCGCTATCGCCCGTGAGCGCGGTTTCAGCGAGGTATTAACGGGCATCGGCGACCTGATGGGCCTGTTGCCCGTAGTACGCGACCGGCTCGCGCCCGGCAGCCAACTCGCGTATTACTCGGGCGAGGATATTCAATTCGACCCCACCTCGTTGCTGGCCATGCAAGGCATTCACTGCACGCGGCATATTGTTTATCGCGCCGCGGCCCAAGGTAGTTTCACACCCGGTTTACGCATGCATTTAAGCAGTGGTGAGATCCGCGGTGTCGTGTTTTTCTCGGCACGCACGGCGCGCATCGCCTGCGGCTTGCTGAAGGAAGAGGAATTCACCCAGGCCGCCGAATCGATCGACGCTTATTGCCTGAGTCTCGCCGTGTCGGAAGCGGCCTCCATGCTGCCATGGCGCAGTGTTTTGGTAAGCCCCGCCCCCACCCGCGACGCCATGGTGGCACTGGTAAGCCAGCATGCGCGCGCCATTGCTTCCTGAGCCGTTTTATGGTCTAAGCGCTACATGAATACGGAACCCACCATCCCCTCCGCCACCGAAGCCGGCGCAGCCTCTCGCCCGGCACGCTCCACCAGTTGGATCGGGCTGGCCGTGTTGGCGGTTTTATCGGCCGTGGCGGTCTATGCGCTATACGATGCCTTCCGTGCGCAGCAGGCAGTAAACCAGCAGCTCGTCACACAGATCGACCAATTAAAACTAGCGCAGCAGCGGACCGAGCGCCAACTGGCACGCAGCCGCACGGGGCAGGCCAGTGCACGCGATGTGGCGCGGTTGGAGGAAATACTTACGCAGCGTACGCAGGAAGCAAGCATACTCGCCGCACGGCTGGAAGCGGTTGAGAAAACGGCCATGGCCCCCGCGCCGGTGATTGAATATCCTCCAGCGCTGGAAGGCACCCAGGTGTTGGCCCAGTTTATAACCCTGCAACGCGCCGCGGAAAGTGGCGAACCGTTTTCGGAGCCGCTTGCCGACCTGCAAACGCTGCCTGCCCTCGCCCCTGTGATGCCGGTGCTGCAGGAAGCCGCGCCAGGCGGGGTAACTAGTGAAAGCGCTTTACGCCGCGAAATGGAAACCCTGTTGTTGGCGCAAACTAACGCGCAGGACGAACCGGCGGATGACCCAAAACTCAGCCGTATCAATAATGCGCTGAGAGGTTTTCTCAGCGTGCGCCGTAAACCGGAAGCCAGAGAAGACAGCTATGCCGTCTTGCGCGCGGCAACTGAAAACGGCGCAAGCCTGGCGGTGCTGATGCATCATGTGCAGCAACTGCCGGCCGATGCGCAGGTACCGCTCGCTGAATGGCTGGTGCGCGCCGAGCAGCATCAGGAGATTGTCCGCGCCCTGCGCGCCGCCGAGCAAGCGCTGATCGATCAGGCGAGCGCCTCCGTTTCTACGGAGGAATAATGGCCCGTTTTGTTCTTTTCCTCATTTTACTGGTGCCGCTGACGGTAGCGGGCAACTGGCTGCTCGATCATCCGGGCATCGTGCGGGTGGACTGGCTGGACTACGAAATCGAACTGCATACCGCCGCCGCTGTGCTGTTGGTGGTTCTGGCCTGCTTGCTGACCATGCTGATGGCGGTGGCCATCTGGCAGCTGGTGAGCTGGCCCGAGCGGCGACGCGCGCGGCACCGTTACCGCACTATGGCGCGCGGCCTGCAACAGGTGACCCACGGCCTCACCGCGCTGGCACTGGGTGATGAATCGGCCGCCGCCGCTTCACTAAAAAAAGCCCGGCAGACCCTGCCCGGCGAACCACTTCCTCAGCTTCTCACCGCGCAGCTTTTGCAACGGCAAGGCAAGCATGACGAAGCGCGCGGCGAGTTCCGTGCCTTGCTGGCTCACCCCTCCACCGCGCAGCTTGCCACCCATCGGTTGATTGAGCAGCACCTTACCCGCCGCGAATGGCTGGAGGCGACGGAGCTCGCCCTTGATGCACGGCGCGATAGCCCGAAGGATCGCTGGCTGGCCCTCACGCTGATCGATCTGTATGCCCGTCAGGGGAACACCGCTGCCATCAAAAGCCTCACCGAAGGTTGGCATTGGCAATCGCCGCTGAGCAAGGCGGAACGCCATCGCTATGCCGCCATGGCGTATGTGCTGGCCGCGCGTGAGGAGACGACCGGTAAAGCGCAGCTCGCAGGCTTACGCCAGGCCTATGGCAATGCGCCAGATTTCCTACCCGCCATTGCCGCCTATACGGA
>DITH01000159.1 GCA_002422745.1 Alphaproteobacteria bacterium UBA6189 | reverse complement strand
TGCAGGTCGACACCTCGAACATCCTGTTCATTTGCGGTGGGGCATTCGCTGGCATCGAGAAAATCATTGCCCGTCGCCAGAAGGGCAGCTCGATCGGTTTCGGCGCGGATGTGCGCAATACCGATGAAGTCAAGCCCGGCGAAATGTTCAAGCTGCTTGAGCCGGAAGATTTGCTGAAGTTCGGCCTCATCCCCGAGTTTATCGGCCGTCTGCCGGTAATCGCCACGCTGGAGGATCTCGACGAGGATGCGCTGATCAATATTCTCACCGAGCCGAAAAATGCGCTGGT
Source organism: Alphaproteobacteria bacterium UBA6189 (assembly GCA_002422745.1). GTDB lineage: Bacteria > Pseudomonadota > Alphaproteobacteria > Rickettsiales > UBA3002 > QFOX01. The sequence continues at coordinate 2,404 of DITH01000159.1, read as the reverse complement.
GAAGCAATATAAGAAAATGTTCGAAATGGAAGGCGTCGCCCTCACGTTCAGCGAGGATGCGCTTTCGGCCATCGCACAGAAAGCAATCATGCGCAAAACCGGCGCACGTGGTCTGCGGGCGATCATGGAAGAAGCGCTGATGGATTTGATGTACGACGTGCCGGAGATGGAGGATGTATCCGAAATCACCATCACGGGCGATGTCATCAACAGTCAGGCCGAGCCGCTGATGGTGCATGACACCAAAAAGCCGGGCAAGAAAGCGTAAGGCGCTTTCATCACCTGTGGGCGTTTACCATATCTGTCGTAGGATGAGGCTGCATAGCGGTGTCGCTTCGGTGAGTTTATAGCTGGCCGTAAGGTTGCTGCTGTTGCTGGCAGTGGTGCAAAGTGGCCAGCTACGAACCACCAGACTACCCAGCCCGGGCTTCCCATCATCGATTTTGCTATCAAGGCTCCATATTTCCTTGGGGCTGAGCAGCCCGTTGATGGGCGGCGCATCATCGCGGGATGCGCCATAGACGAGCACATTGGTGTACATGCCATCGAACCGGTCGCTATCGCTGCTTAAGCTTCCCACATACTCGGTATACCAAAGGCTACTAGTGAGTCGGCCACGAGGGGAGTTCGCTTCGGTCGCGGCATCGGTGGTGCTGCCATGGGCTATGCCATCAAATTTTCCCTCGATCAGCCCGGCATTGGCCAGGTGCTGCCAGAAGCGGAACATTTCGTGCGATCCCGTGGACACTTCGATGCGGCGGTCGCCATTCCCGTTACACGTGGCTTTGGTGGGGCTGGGGGTGGTGACGCAGGTGCTGGGGGTAGAGTCGGCCGCGCCCCAATAGTCGGTGGCATTGCGCAGATCGCCCGGCAGGCCGCGGAATTCCTCGCGGAATAAATCCACCGCGCCGTTGAATTTCTGGATAGTGGTGCTGATGTCGCGCAACGCGGCCGAGCGCAGGAGCGACTGCCCGGCCACAATGCCACCGGTCAGCAATCCAATGATGGTCAGTACAATGGCAAGTTCAAACAGGCTGAAGGCAGCGGTGCGGCCCATTGGTTTACTCCAGTACATAGATGAGTGTGCAGGCGGGAGTTTGTGTATCCAACTGGTAGTCAATCTCAGCGGTTTCGTCGTCGCTGGTGGTGCAGCTTGGGTTTAATGGCGATTTGAAGGAACGCAACGCGCCGGTGCTGGGTTTTCCATCATCGATTTTGACATCCATACTGTATTGCTGTTCCGGCTCGAAAAGGGCCACATACGTATAATTACTGGCCGAGCTTTCTCCGAGATAGATTTCCGCTTCACTGCTATTTGCATAATAATTGGCGTTGCCGCTCACCAGACCTAACGAACGGATGCTATAGCCCGAGCGTTCCAGCTGGCCCGACGGTACATTTGCACCGGGCACGGCGTGGGCGCTTCCATTGACACCCGCAACCCCGGTATACGTCCCTTCGACCAACTCGGCGTTTGATAAATGTTGCCATGCGCGGAAAATTTCTTCCGCCGCGATGACTCCGTCATTGTTACCATCGCAGGTCGCTTTGCCGGGTACGCGCGTGCTGTGGGTGGGGCAGCCATTGGGGTCGGCACCCCATATGGTGGTGGCGTCCGACATATCGCCCGGCATGGCATTGTATTGATCGTTGAATTGCAGGTAAGCGCTACGGTACTTCTGTAATTCCCCCAGCGTTTGGCGCAGCTCGGCCCCATCCAGTAAGGCGCGCCCACCTAAAATAGCACCCGTCAGCAACCCGAGGATGGCCAGCACAATCGCCAGTTCGATCAGACTGAAGGCGTTGGCTGATGGAAACGTGCGGTTAGAATCAGGAGCCATGCGGGTATATCATTGTGAGTTACTGCCGGTTGTATGCCAGATTAATTACACGCACACCAAACATAATATGTTTCCTCGCCATTCCCGCACCATTCCTGGCTTGTTACATAGGCAGCGCTATGGCTAGCCCCGCAGGGATCAGCAACGGCGACACCACAGGTTTCAGCCAACGCCTGAAAGCCTGAGCAGCTTGGCGGCGGTGGTGGTGGTGGCGGCGGTGGCGGCGGCGGCGGTGGTGGCGGTGGTGAAGGATCGGGGCTAGGGCTTGGGCTCGGGCTTGGCGAAGGCTCGCTATAGCCGCAGGATGCGCTGTTCCATTCGATATTCTGGANNCGTAGGTGACATAGGCATAGCCCTCACACTGTCCCCAGGTGCCCGCGCAGCTTGGACTTGGCGGCGGTGATGGTGGTGAAGGATCGGGGCTCGGCGACGGACTCGGGCTCGGACTCGGACTTGGGCTTGGGCTCGGCGACGGAGGGCAGCTCTGGGTGTTGCACGCGCGACTGATGGTTTGGGTGGCGCATCCGTTGGCCTGTGTGACGCTTTCGGTACCGCCGCCGCAG
>DITH01000054.1 GCA_002422745.1 Alphaproteobacteria bacterium UBA6189 | reverse complement strand
GGTATCGTGACGCGCCCGATCAGCCAGGTGCTAGGGCTGGCACCGCTGGCCGCCGACGATCCAGCCCTGCCGGTGGCCTGTCAGCTGGCGCAGGTGAACCAGCCGCTGGCGGTTTCCTACGGCACCGAAGCGGGTATTTTCCAATCGCACGGGTTCTCGACGGTCATTTGCGGCCCCGGCTCGATCGACCAGGCCCACCAGCCCGACGAATGGATCAGCCTTGACCAGCTTGTAGCAGGTGCCGATTTCATGCAGCGGCTGGGTGCGTGGGCGACGCACTAGCCACCTTGTTTCTTAATGGGCAGGGTTTATATACTGAGCCTATGTTTCAAAAAACCACCCACGCCATTACCATCACGGCCGTGCCGCAATTCCTGGCCGAGCATTCCGAGCCGTCGGACGACCATTTCGTCTGGGCCTATACGATCCAACTCGAAAACCATGGGGCGGAAACGGTGCAATTGCTGAACCGCCATTGGCGCATCACCGACGATTCGGGGCAAATGCAGGAGGTGCACGGAGCCGGGGTGATCGGCGAGCAACCGGTGCTTAAACCCGGCGAGGCGTTCCGGTATACCAGCGGCACGGTGCTGCATACCCCCTCGGGCCTGATGTTTGGCAGCTATGAAATGACCACTCCGGAAGGCAAGCGCTTTTCCGTTGAAATTCCAGCCTTTTCGCTCGATAGCCCCTATGTGGTGGCCAAGGCCCACTAGGGCAAATCGTCATACAATCGTAACAATTTCTGTGCTATAGTGAATGCATGAGTATTGAGCAACTTGGAGCCAACTTAGCCGCCGCCGGTGTTATCGGCGGGCAACCCGCGCAACCCGGGCAGCGTGGGCCGTTAGGTGTTTTACCGGGGTTAGCCTATCAAAACCCGCTTTCCGGCGCCGCGCCGAAAGGAAGCCAGCCCCTACCACCTTCGCCCTTGGCTGCCGCGCTAATGAATGCAGGAAAAATGAAGGGTGGCCAACCTGGCTGGGTGGAGAAATTAGCCGCCTCTTTACGTGAGGATTTTGGCAAATGCGGGGCGGAAGGTGCCGTGCGCCAAGCCAGTATTCCTGACATTACCGGCCAATCGGGCGGCAATTACCTCGGCTAAAATCATTAATATTTAGAGGCTTGCGGGACTTGTCCCCTTAGCTATGCGTTTTCTGCATGGCCCACCTGCAAAACGAGCGCTCCTCATTTCCGCCGCTTTCGCCATAGTGCGGGCAAGGGGAAACAAGGTGCCGGATTACATGGCACCACATGGATGGGGAAAACCATGCGCTTCACACGCCGTACCAACGCTGCCGCGCTACTGATGCTCGGACTGCTTGCCGCTTGCGGCGAGATGAATTCGGGCAACAATATGGCGGCCACCGAAACCAGCTACGAACAGCTCAGCCAGTTGCAATGGATGGAAATGACCGCCGCACCAACCACCGCCAAGGTGAACAACAACTTCCTCATCATGATGCGCTAAACGCAAACTTCTGAAGCTTCACGAGATTTTCACATTTTATTTACCTCTCGTCCGGCATACTGGAAGGCATGAACACACATGCTCCTTTATTTGCGGCGAAGATTGCTAATCAGCATGACGCTGCCCAAGCCAAAGAATCCTACGATCAATTAAGCATGGAATTGCGCGCATTGCTGAAATACGCGAACCAGATGACCAGTGGCCATAGCTGTTGGAATACGTTTTTTGATCGCGATGCTAAGCCCGTGTCCGGCTCGGGACTTCTTGGATTCAAAACACAACATAGCATTCGTCGTGAAGTCCAGAATGAAACGCTGTTCAATTTGCTGGGTAATACTGTAGAATGGCCAACAGGCGAAAAATTCACGGCATTGGTCGAAGCGCTGCAGGAAGCATCGGACGCGGCAGGACGACCGGAAAAGCAATTTTGGAGCCGTCCTTGTCATTTAGTTTTAAAGCGTAAACCCTTCAATTCACCCCATTACGGCGAAGCGCTCTGCCAGACCTATAGCAAGTTTCAAGCCCTACGTAGCGAGCATCCTGCGTTGGCGCAACTCAAGGCAGAATCAGCGCAAAATCGCTAAAAAAACCTTCCGTATTTCGGCGCTTGCAATTTCAATTTTTTTGCGTAGGGTGTGCGCCCTATCCATCAATGAGCGGGTGTAGCTCAGGGGTAGAGCGTCACCTTGCCAAGGTGAAAGTCGAGAGTTCGAATCTCTTCACCCGCTCCATTCCAGAACCGGTACGGCCGGTTCTGGAATGGCCATTGATACGGGATATCAACCTACCGCCGCGCGCGCCGGTTACTTTTTGTCCCATCGCCTAGTCGAGACGTTTGAACAAGGAAACCACCATGCATACCGGTACGCTCGATCCCGCCTTGCTCGATCTGCTCGTCTGCCCGGTCACCAAAGCACGGTTGGTATACGAGGAGACCGCCCAGGAACTGGTTTGCCAGGCCGCAGGACTGGCCTACCCGGTGCGCGATGGCATTCCCATCATGCTGCCGGAAGAGGCGCGCAAACTGGTGGATACGCAGGCCGACGCTTAACCGTCACGTAATCTTCATATGCATTAGTGGTTATGGCGCGCTATGCCTTCTGCATGGAAAAAAGCCGCCCTCGCTATAGCAATACTCTGATACATCTCGACGAGCCCAGCCAGACTGGCCGCGTACTGGCCGATTGGCTGGAAGCCGGGCAGGGACGCCGGGCGCATATGCTGCGCGAGTGGCTCACCACGGCGCGACTCTATCCCAAAAGTGTCGTTATCCCCACGATGACGGGAACCGACAGCTTATCCGAAACCTTGCGCAGCGTGCATTTTCTGCCGCATCTGCTGGATGCACAGGCGTTGCCCACGATGGCGGCATTATTTGGCCACGAGCCGGAACGTGTGGCCCAGTTAACCGCCGCCCATCAGGCGGATATCGCACAATGGCATCGCCAGCTACGCACGCAGGTTGCCACCGCTACCGACCCTAAAAAAGCGCTGGCGGCACTCGGCCTATTTGCCGGGTATCGCGAATTATCGGAAGTCATTGAGGCGACCTATCAGCCCGAACGCGATCCCAACCTGAAATTATCCCTCACCAGTTTCACAGGCAAAATTCGCACGCGTCTGGGTGAAGCACGGCTGGAGCCGGAATATCTCGAACGATTACGCGCCACCCTTGCCCAAAAGCTCGAAAAAGCGATCGAGAGTGGACAACGTCCGCAAGCGGATAAGCAGGCGCTCGCTGCGATGACTGACTGTTTCATCGCGCGCCAGCCTGAATTTCGGGCTCATTATTACGACCAGCAAAGCCAGACCGTTGGTGCGGGCCGTGCATAACCGGCATTCCGCGCTCGACTAGGACGCGGCGACTCTCTAAACTCCCCGCAAAATAACACTTAAAAAACGGCAGCGTTCTATGCTTGATGTCATTTTCGTCAAGGGTGGCTGGGTGATGGTGCTCATCATTCTGCTTTCCATTTATGCCCTTGGCATTGTCCTGTTCAAAACCTACCAGTTCATCACCGCCGACGCGTTGAACACCCGCTTCATCGACCATGTGATGATGTATGTGAAGCGCGGTGAGTTGACCGATGCCTCGAACCTGTTGGCGCGCGAGCGTGGGCCGGTGGCACGCATCATGCGGGTGGCGATCGATTGTATCCTTAACCGCGACATGACCATGAAATCACGCGAGTCGGAAATTTCCCGGGTCGGCTCGGCCGAGCTGCGTTACCTTGAATCCCATATGCGCGGGCTGGAAATGGCCGCTACCGTTGCCCCGTTGATGGGGCTGATGGGCACCGTGATCGGCATGATCAAGGCCTTCGCCAAACTCTCGGAAGCAGGTAGCCGGATCGACCCGTCCATGCTGGCGGGTGGCATCTGGGAAGCGCTGGTGACCACGGCCGGTGGCCTGCTGGTGGCCATTCCCGCGCTGGCTGCCTACTACGTGATCGACAGCCTGATCGAGCGTGTGCGCGCTACCATGCGCGATGTCACCATCCAGATTTTAGCCTTGGAAGACATGTTTATCCGCAACGAACGCGAGCAGGAAAAACGCGAAGCGATCGAGCGCGAGGAACAGGCCCGCAAGCTGGTCGAGGAGCAGGAAAAATCGCTGTCCATTCCGCGCGGCGCGCCGCAAAGCTCGTCCACCCTTCGCCTGTTGTCGCCCAACTACACGAAGTTTTAATGGATATGGTTGTCATTCCCGAGCTAGCGAAGTCCAGGCACATCGTGCGGGGTAACGCAGCGTCATCGGGAATCCACTTCAGGGAGATTCCTGCGTTCGCAGGAATGACAATGCTGGAGACAGCGTATGGACTTTGAGCGTCGCAGTCGCCGCCAGCGCGAACCGAACCTGACCGCGCTGGTCGATATTATCCTGATGCTGGTGATTTTCTTCATGCTCTCCACCAGCTTCATCATATCCGAATCGATGGAGCTATCGCTCCCCGGTGGCAAAGCGAGCGCCAGCGTGGTCGATGCGCTCCGCATCCAGATCGCCCCGGAAGGCACGCTGGTGGTCGACCAGCGGCCCATGCAACGCACCGAGCTTGGTCAGGTCCTGGTCGAGCGGCTGGGCAACAACCCCGATATAAAAATCGCCATTTTCACTACCCCCGGCGTCAGTGTCCAACAGCTGGTGAGTATCCTCGACGAGGTCTATCTCTCCGGCGGGCGCAACGTGCAGGTCGATAAAATCGAGTACCATTGATGGATTTTGAACGCCGATTGAAAAAGCCACGCCCCGTCACCGTCATCTCGCTGATCGACGTGATGTTCGTGCTGCTGCTGTTTTTCATGGTGGCCGGGCGGCTCGAAAAAGTGCCGATTGTGAAGGTCGAGCTACCCAAGGCCGATTCCGGCCAACTGCTCGATGAAGGGCCGATTGAAGTGGTGCTCGGAAAATACGACGAAATTATCATCAACGACGAGCTCACCAGCGAAGCCAATGTGCTGGCCGAACTGAAACGCCAGCTCGACATCAATCCGGAGCGAATTATCACCATTAAGGCCGACGCCAACCTCGAAGCCAACAAGCTGGTGCGGTTTATGGAGGCGGTGCGCGCTGCGGGCGGCATGAACCTTTCGCTTATCACCGATTCCGGCACGGGGGGGCAGCCATGAACTGGGCAGTGACCACCGGCATGCTGGGGCGCCAGAAATCGCTCAGCCCGTCACGTACGGGACTGGGGACCAATACCTATCTGGAGCCGTTCGATTTCGGCAAAATGCTGGGCATTGCCCTGCTGCTGCACCTGGTAGTGTTTGGCATCGCCAGTATCTGGCCGGAAGAAGAGGTGACCGACATTCCCGTTCGTGCGCTGACTTTTAAAATCGGCGGCACGCAACGCATCGCGGCGTTTGCCACCGAACAGGCGACACCGGTGGCGCCGCAACCCATTACTACCCGCGCGCCCAGTAGCTGGCGTGCAGCGCCCAAGCCTGTCCCCAAGCCTG
>DITH01000172.1 GCA_002422745.1 Alphaproteobacteria bacterium UBA6189 | reverse complement strand
TCGCCATTCTGACCGACATGTTCGGTGGCACGCCCTCGAACCTTGCTATTTCGGTCATGCAGCCGGGTAAAATTGAAGTAGTGGCCGGTGTGAATGTTCCCATGCTCATCAAGCTGCTCAGCGCCCGCGCCACAATCCCGCTCACCGATGCCGTCATCAGTGCACAGGAGGCGGGGCGTAAATATATCAACGTCGCCAGCAGCCTGCTCAAGAAAGCGAAAGCCTGCTGATGGACGCCGTGATGGAAACCGCCCGCGTGACTATCTGCAATAAGAAGGGCTTGCATGCACGTGCGGCGGCCAAGCTCGTGAAAATGGCCGTGACCTATGACGCCAACCTGCAGGTGGTGCGATTACCGCGTCCGCACGAGGGTGGCGAGCCCGTGGCTGCCGGCGCGACCTCGATCCTTAGCCTGCTGATGCTGGCGGCTGAAATGGGTGTCGATGTCGAACTGCGTGGCAGTGGCCCGCAGGCCGCCGAAGCGATCGAAGCCTTGCGCGCACTCATTTCCCGCCGTTTCGACGAAGAAGAGTAACAGGGTTAACGCTTTCCTAACCAATTGGCGCTACGCTGAAGGTGAGGAAATCCATGCCCCGTTTAGTCGCATATGGCGACGCTATCGCCACCGGTATCGCTAAAGTCAACCCGCAGATTCTCAATCTCGGCGGGCCGGGGCGCGGCTTTATCGCGAATAACCTTGCAGCCTCGGCCCCCATCCAGCGTGGCGATCAGGTGATCGTATCCATTGGCTGGTGCGATGTGGCCGGACTTTTTTCCTCCCAACCCTTGCTGCCGATCTCGGCCTACGAGCGGCGTTACATCGCCCGCCTGCACGAGTTGCATACCCGCAATGGCGGCGCGAATATTGTTATGCTCGGGTTGGAACCGCTACAGCGTTCCTATCCCGGCCTCAGCAATACCATGCTGCTGCCAATGAACCAGTTGCTGGAGCGCATTGCCCGCCGTGCCGAAGTGCACTTCCTTGATTTGGCTAGCCAGGCGATCGGCCAGCGCGCTGCCGACGGCATGCTCTACCAGCCCGGTGGCTATCAGCTTATTCTGGCGCGGGCAGGGCATGTCGGCGATATGTTGCATTTGCCGTTAGGCTTGGGCCACAGCACGTATCATACGCTTGGCTAGGTGATTGCAGTTATCCACCGCTTGGCCCAAAAAATTTATCCACTTTTATACTAAACTTTTATCTAGCGTCGCGTGATAAGCCGCTGGAGTGTCTCGCCTTCCAAAAAGTCAATGCTGTGCGGAAAAATATATATAAATGCTTGACTCCGGTTTCGCTTGCAATAAAAAGGCCCGTTTGCTTTTCTAAACCTGTCACGTAAACATGTAAAGACCAGTCGCCGCAAGCTGGCACTCACCAAGGGCTTTTGCCCGTCTTAACATTAACGAGGTTCAGATATGTCGCTCACGGCTCATGTGGCAATGCTGCAAGACAAACATGGCAAACTCGAGACCATGATTCACGATGAATCCCACCGCCCATTGCCGGATTTCGGGCTCATCCAAACCTTAAAAAAGCAAAAACTCCTCATTAAAGAAGAAATGTTACGATTACGCCCACATGAGGGCCAGCGCATCGACGCGGCCTGACGGGTGAAGCCTCCGCCGCCTTGGCGGGGGCGTATAGCAGGCTCCGGCATGTCAAACCGCCGGAACTTCGAGAGGGGAACTTCCAAGCTCCCCATAAGTTAGCCCCGGTAGTCATTGAGTTGGCTCCGGGGCTTCTTCATGCCGTTCGGTAGGAAAGCCACCGGGCAACGGAAGCAATATTAAAAAAACCCTCCCGACGGACGTCAGGAGGGTTGTGTATATGGATCGACCACCCGTGATGTATCGAACGGCGAAGCGCCTAAGCGGCTTCTTCTTCCTCGTCGAAGCTGGCTTCCATACCTAGCGCACGTTTGTACAGATCGAGCATGTATTCCTGCTCGGTGCGCTCGTTGGTTTTCATTTTGCGCAGTTTTAGCACCTGGCGCATGGTTTTCGTATCGAAACCGTTGGATTTCGCTTCGGCGAAGACATCGCGGATGTCGCTGGCAATGCCGGCCTTGTCTTCGTCAAGCCGCTCGATACGCTCGATATAGGATTTCAATTTAGTGGATTCGACCCCACCGACATTCACTTTAGCCATGCTTGCCTCTTTATGTACGTATTTTGCCTCCAGAAAATCCGAGGAGCACGCGGTGCCGCTGGTTCCTGTTACCTTCTCGTATTCCGCCCCCAATGCTTTCTCAACTCTCCCCTTGCCATTATCCACACGCTGGGGATATACTCCGCGACCTTGACCGGCCCTACGGCCGAAACGAAACTATATACACCGTTGGAAGGGGGTATCGCACGTGGTTGAAGTTGTTGTTCGTGACAATAACGTAGATCAAGCCTTACGCGTTCTGAAAAAGAAAATGCAGCGCGAGGGGATCTACCGTGAGATGAAAATGCGCAAGCATTATGAAAAACCTTCCGAAAAACGTGTGCGCGAGATGGGCGAAGCTGTCCGTCGTGCGCGCAAGCTGGCTCGCAAAAAATCGGAAATGTTCGATTAGTCCGAGTCTGTAGCCGACACGAAAAAGGCGCCTTCGGGCGCCTTTTTTTTATGGTTTGTAGCTAAAGCCGTTCAATCGGCCCCAACGTTTGTACTTCCAGCTCTTTACATGCTTCGTTCAGACGATGCGATTGTAAGTGAGGGTTCTTGTGCGGAAGATCCAGCATCGTAGCGATCTGCGAGGCACGATATTCAAGTGCTGCAGCATAACGGGCGGCGGCACGTTCACCATGTGTTAGCGTCGGTTCCCCTGCGCGCTGAATATTGAAAACAGGCGGCAGCTTGTAACCTGGCTGATCGGGGTGCTTTTTCCATACCACCAGCCGTTGTAGCTCGCTGATGTCAGTCAGCAATGTATCCAGCTGCTGGCACTGCGACATGGTAAGGGCGGGGAGCTGTTTTTCTGGTAGACCTTGACCCTTCAGCAGATCGGCCAGTTGCTGTTTGCCCACTAATGGATTCGGGGCCCAGCGGTCGATATCATAGCCCAGGCGCTTTAGGGTAATAAGCGCATCGGTTTCACGGGTTTCATTTAATAGCGGTGTAATAGCCGGTTCGCGACGGGCTTTCTGAACGTAACCGGCAATCGTCTTATCGTATGAATGACTAAACTGCATAAAATTCACCATGCAGCGATCGTATCACCATTGCATGACGGTTATATGACAGTTTAGAGGGCCTTCAGTGCCTTCACCAGATGTTCGGTCGCGACTTTGGCATCGCCAAACAGCATCATGGTATTTTCCTTATAAAACAGTTCATTCTGAATGCCCGCATACCCCGCCGCCATCGACCGTTTATTGAAAATCACGTTGCGCGCCTCGGCGACGTTCAGTACCGGCATGCCGTAAATCGGACTTTTCGGGTCGGACTTGGCTGCCGGGTTGGTCACGTCGTTCGCGCCAATCACATACACCACATCGGTGGTGGCGAAATCGTTGTTGATTTCTTCCAGCTCGAACACCGCATCGTAGGGCACATTGGCCTCGGCCAGCAGCACGT
>DITH01000204.1 GCA_002422745.1 Alphaproteobacteria bacterium UBA6189 | reverse complement strand
CCGGTCGCTGACGATGCTTTGATATTCGCGCACCGCTTCCATCAGCTCCTTGATCGGGTATTTGCGGTTGATAGGGACGATCTCGTTACGCAAGTCGTCGTTCACCGCATGCAGGGAAATGGCCAGGTTTACCCCGGCATCCTTTGCCAGCGGTACTATTTTTGGCACCACGCCGGAGGTGGAAACGGTAATCTTACGGCGACTCAGTTTCAGCCCCTCGTTATCCATCATGATCTGGCAGGCTTTGACGACATTGTCGTAATTGAACAGCGGCTCGCCCATACCCATGAAGACAATGTTAGAGAGTTGGCGTGCCTCGTTGTCGGGGTTGGTGGCGTAAGCCGCACGTGCATCGCGGCCTTTTATCTTTTTCTTCGGCTCGGGTGCATCGGCAGTGGTGTGGATGCGCGGTATGTAGTCAGCGGACGGGGTGGTAGGCAGATGCTTGCCCAATTCGCCGGTGCCCGGCCATTCGTTCAGCCCGTCGCGAGCGACCAATAGCTGGGTGATGATTTCGCCTGCAGTGAGGTTACGCACCAGCCGCTGCGTGCCGGTGTGGCAGAACGTGCAGGCCAGGGTGCAGCCAACTTGCGAGGAAACGCAGAGCGTGCCGCGATTGGATTCCGGGATAAACACGGTTTCCACCTCGTTATTATCGGCGAAATTAAGCAGCCATTTCTGCGTCGCATCGAAACTGACAGCGTTGCGGGCAATGCCAGCGCGTGCCAGGGTAAAATGCTCGGCCAGCTTTTGCTGTACCGGCTTGGCGATATTGCTCATGGCGCTAAAATCGGTAACGCCTTTGCCGTAAATCCATTGCCATATCTGCTTGGCGCGGTAGGGCTCAACGCCGAGGGGCTTGAGCGCCTCGGAAAGCTCGCTACGGGTGAGTCCGACCAGGCTTGGGTTGACGGCGAGCTTTTCTGCCTGGTTATCAGCGTGCTGCGCTTCTTTCATGATGAGGGGGGCGGCGCTGCTCATGCTTGCTCCAGCGTTAGTTGGTAGGCGCTGTCGAGCGTAAGGATATCGCACGGGCGCGGGGTAAGGGTGTCGAGTTTGTGGCGCAGCCGGTAGATATGGGTTTCGAGCGTGTGGGTCTCGATTTCCGGTTGCATATCCCAGACGTCACGCAACAGATGCTCGCGGCTGGCAGCATCTGGATAATGCTGCAGCAAGGCGGTAAGCAGCTGCGCTTCTTTTTCCGTTAGCAACACGGAAACATCGCTCCGGACCAATTGACGGCCCGTCGTGTCAAACTGCCAGTCAGCACACAGGGAAGGTAGGGCTGGTGTTGCCTGGCGGGCCAATTGCTGCACCAGGGCCGCGGGATGCTGGGGAAGAGAGTACGTGGCCAGGGTGGCGTCATGATGCAGCAGAGTCAGTTGCGTGGCCTGCTGGCGCAGTGCGTGATCATCGGGGAGACGGGCATGTTCAGCGATTGTCGCCAACGCGGCGGCGATCGAAGCAGTCTCAGCAGTGATATGGTGGGGCATCAGCGTGCTCCGTCCTGAAGCGGCCGGGCGGTGGGGGCGGGGAAGTCCTGGGGTGATACGCTGAGGCTGGTGCCCACCTCCTTGCTGCGCAGATTGAATTGCTGCAGCGTTCGGCGCGCTTCGCTGGGCTGGGTAAAGAAGGTAATGCCGTTATCCGACCGGTTAACGGCTTGCGGCATGGAGGGGGCTTTTGCCGTTACCTGAGTGGGGCCAGGAGTGGCGGTTGTGCCCGTCGGTAAATGCGACAGCCCATAAACCAGCGCGATATTGACCAGCAACACCAGCACCAGCATGACCACGCCAAAGCGCGCATCTTCCTGCCAGGCGGTATGAGCCGGGCCGTGCAGGGCCAGCGCGGGTAACGCTGTACGGGCGGTGAGTTTGGGGGTGTCGGCTTCGCTGGATGGTGCGGGCATGGCCGCCATGGGAGTTGGCGTACCACGCGAGAAACTGGCAGGGCGGCGGGCAAATTTCGGCCGGGCGGCGATTTCAGCGCCACTTTCGGCATAAGGGGTATCGGCCCGCGGTTGGTGGGTGGCGCTCACATTAGCCTCGATGGATGGGATTGGGGGCAATTGTGCCCTTGCAGGGCTGGAAATGCAATGGTAAAAAAGGCCCAAATTTGGTGAAACGCGCCTTCCACTCCGTCATTCCTCCCGCAAACGCTTGACCGATGGGCTGGCAACACATAACTGTACGGCTATGAGCCAACCTGTGACTGAAACAACCCCGACCCAAGCGGATACGTATTGCGAGCGTGCCATTACGATGATGCGCAGCTTGCACGTATTGCCGACGCCGAAACATTATTCCATTTTCTTCAGCTGTGCCGCCGGCCAACCATCGGAACTGGTGCGCGAGATCGAGCAGCTTGTCGAGAAACGGGAATATTTCGGCGACGAATTACTCGAGCGGCTCTACACGAATTACCTGGCCGCGGCGCAAACGCGTGCGGTACAGGAAACCGCTGCCACGGCAAAAAGAATCCTGACCGAAATGGTGACGAGCATCAGCCAGTATAGCGGTGGCGCGCAAACGATCAGCGACGATGTCGCACGACAGATCGACGCACTCGACGATAGCAAGCTCACCGTCGATTCGCTCAAACTGGTAGCGAATATCGTCATCCAAAGTGCGGCCGCGATTAAGGAATCCTCCCAATCGGTGACAGAGAAACTGGCTACCGCGCAGCGTGAAATTACGGATTTGCGTGAAAACCTTGCGAAAGCGACCACCGAGTCGGAACGGGATTTCCTTACCGGTACCTATAATCGTAAGGCGTTCGATACGCGCCTGCTGGAAGCGATCGAGGATTCGCGTGCGACTGATAATGCATTAACCGTGCTGATGCTGGATATCGACCATT
>DITH01000013.1 GCA_002422745.1 Alphaproteobacteria bacterium UBA6189 | reverse complement strand
CGCCCGGCGAACGGTGCATCTGCGATACGATCACGCGCTCGGTGCCGTTGATGGTGAAGGTACCGTTCTCCGTCATGAGCGGGATGTCGCCCATATACACATCCTGCTCCTTGATGTCCTTGATCTCGCGGGCACCGGTATCGGCGTCCACGACCCAGACGATCAGGCGCAGCGTCACGCGCAGCGGCGCGGCGAAGTTGATGCCACGCTGGCGGCACTCATCCACGTCGTATTTCGGGCGGTCGAATTCGTAACGCACATATTCGAGCGTCGAGGTGTCGGAGAAATCCTTGATCGGGAACACCGATTTGAACACCGCATGCAGGCCGGTGCCTTTGCGGTCTTTCACCGGCACGAACATCTGCAGGAACTGCTCATACGAGTTTTTCTGCACCTCAATGAGGTTCGGCAACGAGGTTGCCGAGAGCATGGTGCCGAAATTCTTCCGGATACGCTTACGCGAGGTGAAGGAGTGCTGATACGCGTTTGCCGACTGAGCCATAATTCCCTACCGATGTATATATTTGCGGACGTCTGATATGCGCAGGAAAAGCGTTACAAGCACGCAGGGTCCTGCCCCCTGCGGGCTAGCAGCATCACACATACGCGAAAAGGAGCCCCGCGTTTCCGGGGCCCCTTATGCGTCGCGTGATGCCGCGCGTGTCGACACTATTTCAGTTCGACTTTCGCACCAGCTGCTTCAAGCTGCTTCTTGAGTTTTTCAGCTTCGTCTTTGTTGACAGCTTCTTTCACGTTCTTCGGCGCGCCTTCAACGAGGTCTTTCGCTTCTTTCAGGCCGAGACCGGTGATCGCACGAACTTCTTTGATCACGTTGATTTTGTTGGCGCCTGCGTCAGCGAGAACAACCGTGAATTCGGTTTTCTCTTCTGCAGCGGCAGCAGCCGGAGCAGCGGCAGCAGCGGCAGCTACGGGAGCAGCAGCCGAAACGCCCCATTTGTCTTCCAACAGTTTGGAAAGTTCAGCAGCTTCGAGCACGCTGAGCGCCGAGAGCTGGTCTACCAGTTCATTCAAGTTTGCCATAATGATTTTCCTTCACCAATTAAAAAAATTAAAACCAATTTCTCTTGCCGTTAGGCTGCCTTCGTTGCGTAGGCGTTGAATACCCGCGCCAGCTGACCCGCCGGAGCCTGAAGCACACCCGCCACCTTGGTAGCCGGGGCCTGCAGCAGGCCGACGATCTTCGCCCGCAATTCGTCCAGGCTCGGCAGGCTTGCCAGCTGGGCGATTGCAGCCTTGTCCAGAACGGTTTCGCCGAACGCGCCACCGACCAGGACCAGTTTCTCGTTTTTCTTCGAGAATTCGTTGAGCGCCTTAGCCGCCGATACCGGATCGTTGGCAAACGCAAGCGCAGTCGGTCCGGTAAACAGGTCGACCACCTTGTCCTCGTACTTGGTGCCGACGAAGGCACGCTTAGCGAGGAGGTTTTTGGTCACCTTGAACCCGGCACCGGCCGCGCGCATTTTCACACGCAGGTCGGTGATTTCGGCCACGGTGAGGCCTTTATAATGCGCGATCAACACGATCTCGGCGTTTTTCACCTGATCGTTGGTCGTCTCGATCCATTGCTGTTTCTGCGTACGGTTCATCTGCTGTCTCCCTTACGCCGCCAACACGTCGGTCAGGTCGAGCTTCATGCCCGGCCCCATCGTGGTGGAGATCGAAATTTTCTTGATATATTCGCCTTTAACCCCAGCCGGCTTAGCCTTGGCTACGGCATCGACGAACGCCTTAATGTTGCCCATGATGGCATCTTCCGCGAAGCTGACTTTCGCCACGCCCGCATGAATGATCGCCGCCTTTTCAACCTTGAACTCAACCTGACCGGCTTTGGCCGCCTTCACAGCCGCTTCCACGTTCGGGGTCACGGTGCCGAGCTTGGGATTCGGCATCAGGCCTTTCGGGCCCAGGATTTTACCGATTTTACCCACGACACCCATCATGTCCGGCGAGGCAATGCACACGTCGAAATTGAAGTTGCCTTTGCTGATTTCTTCGGCCAGCTCATCGCCGCCCACCAGCTCTGCGCCGGCTTTCTTGGCGGCTTCCGCCTTGTCGCCTTTAGCGAATACAGCCACGCGTACGGTTTTGCCGAGACCGTTTGGCATCGCCACCATGCCGCGCACCAGCTGATCCGATTGTTTCGGGTCGATGCCGAGATTGATCGCCACGTCCACCGTTTCGTCGAATTTCACTTTCGAGCGGTTTTTCAGTTGCTGCACGGCCTCGTTGAGGCTGTACATTTTCAGCTTATCGAGGCCTTCCTTGGCCGCCTTAATCCGCTTAGCCATGTTATGCCTCCACCACTTCGATGCCCATCGACACGGCCGAACCGGCGATCATGCGGCATGCCGCATCTTCGCTGTGGGCGTTCATGTCTTGCATCTTTTGTTTCGCGATCTCCTGGATCTGCTTCATCGTCACCTTGCCCACCAGGTTTTTGCCCGTGGTGCCGGTGCCCTTCTGGATGCCCGCCGCCTTCATGAGGAAGTAGGCAACTGGCGGCTGCTTCATAATGAAGGTGAAGCTGCGGTCTTTATACACGGTAATCACCACCGGAATCGGCGTGCCCGCTTCTTTTTGCTGCGTCGCAGCGTTGAACTGCTTACAGAATTCCATGATATTGAGGCCGGCCTGACCGAGCGCGGGGCCGATCGGCGGGGCGGGGTTGGCTTTACCTGCAGGAATCTGCAGCTTAATGTAGCCAGTAATTTCCTTAGCCATGCTGTATCCTATCCGTTTTGGTGGCCCGTCATGCGCGAAAACACCATGTTTTCTGCCGCGGATTACGGAGATTCGCGTAGGAATCCCCTCCCAAGGGAGCCGGGACTATAGACAGGAAATACTGGATTGCAAGCGCTTTTCTTACAAATCCCTAAGTGCCTGACTTTGCTTATCCATATCGGGTTTCACGAAAGCTTCACACTGCGTTCGAACCGGTCAATTATGCTAATGCTTTAAGCTCAGCAGGTCCCACATGGAAATCACGCCATCCTCTACCACCCGGGTTAAACCTTCATCGCCTCTTACCCCGCGCTTTTGCGCAAGCGAGCTGGTGCTGGCGTTCCGACATCTGCTGATCAGTTTTAATGAATTGGGCGAGCAGGTCGATGAGTTGGCCATCGGAATGGAGTTAGCCCAAGTACCCTATCCTGAGCTGCGCGCACTGCGCCACCAGTGTAAAGATTTAACCGCTGTAGGAGAAATGATAGAACATTACCGCAATCTTTCCTCTTCTCTTTTGCACCAAAGCGGGGGCCGTCTTAATAAAACGCTACGCGACATCGAAACCCGCATGCCGGCTGATTTATCCTCGATCCAGCACGTGCTGCAGGAACTCCAGGACGGCATCGATGAGCTAAAGCCGATCGAACTCGATCTGGCCGAAACCGATGCGCCGCCTCGGCAAACCATCGCCTTGCACCATTTTATTTTTGGGATGCAACGCCAGTTGCACCAATTACAAAAACTGGGGTACGGCATGGAGGATCGGCTGCAAGCCTATCAGGCAGCGACTAAACCCGTCGCCATGCGCCGCTAGGTAATCGTAACGTCGGGCTTCTACCGTACGCCTACGCGCCGGAAACCTTGTGTACCTGGTCGTAAGCCAGCTCGACCGGCGTCGCGCGACCAAAGATCGATACCGAGATTTTCAGTTTCTGGCGATCTTCTTCCACGTCTTCCACCACGCCGACGAAGCTTTCGAACGGACCGTCGATGATTTTCACCTGCTCGCCAATCTCGTAGATCACCGTGGTGCGTACCGACTTGGCACCTTCTTCAGCCTGACGGAAAATCTGTGCCGCTTCAGCTTCGGAAATCGGCTGTGGGCGAATGCCTTTGCCACCGAGGAAGCCGGTGACTTTGTCGGTATTTTTTACCAGCGTCCAGGTGGCGTCGTTCATGTCCATCTTGGCCAGCACGTAGCCGGGGAAAAATTTCCGCTCGCCGGCCACTTTTTTGCCGCGGCGTACTTCCACCACTTCCTCAGTCGGCACGACCACATCTTCGAACTGCTCGCTGATGCCTTTTTGCGCCGCCTGCTCGAGAATGCTTTGCGCCACTTTTTTCTCAAACCCCGAATAGGCATGGATAATATACCAGCGCTTCTGTTTCCCGGCGGGCTTCGGCGCCTCGGCGGTGGCTTCGGTATTCTCGACTGCTTCGTTGCTTGCTGCTTCGCTCATGGCTTGCTCCAGATTCGTTCATGTTCGTTTAGTATGCCGTGATCGGCGTATTATTGAAGGCGCGTATGTTAGTTACCCAGTCCGAGAATCAGGCGAATGCCCCATTGCATCACGCCGTCCACCAGCATAAAAAACAAGGCCGCTATAAAGGCCAGCGTAAAGACCATGGCGGTGGAAACGAGTGTTTCCTTCCGTGTTGGCCAGGTGACTTTTCCTACTTCCTGCCGCACTTCGCGGATGAATTTCGCCGGGTTCGCTGCCATGTGACGCCTCTTTCTCGTATGAACCGGATTTCCCGATACAAAAATGCACCGCGTTCAGGGGCGGTGCGGAGGGGGTTTTAGCGCGATTGCCCCGGCTTGGCAAGCGGGTTTTGCGCGGGCGGAGCCAGCAGGCCCCGCCCTGCGTTATCAAGCCCCGCGGCCGCCCGAAGGTGCCTGCGTAGCGCGCGGCGACTCCAGCCGCGACCGCTCGAGCATCGGCCAATAGGTTTCCACCGCAATAAAGGCGAGCTTACGCGCCGTATCCGCATCGAGCTGCACCCCATTCGCTTCCATGGCCTGCTGCAGCTGGGTGGCAATCGGGTGATACGGGCTTGCCTCGCCCGCTTCATGGCTGGCTTCATCATCCTGACGTGTATGCTTGGCATCGCGCAGCGCGTCGGTAAATTTCCGGTCCATATCCACCGTGATGGCGGCGGGCTTGGCATCAGCGTCATGTCCGACCAACATCAGCCGTGCTGTCGATTCCTGTCCCGCATCGGTCAGGTGAAATGCCAGCGTATAGGGGCCATTCAATTCAGAAACGCCAATGCTGGGCTGCTCGGTCAACAACCGCGTGACGTGGGCCTCGGCCAATTCCATGCCTTTGGCCATGGCGCGGCCATAACGTTCCGCCGTCGCTTCTGCCCGGTTGCCGAAGGGCTGGCCATTCGTTGTAATGCTTGCAATATAGGAATCACTCATCGGTACCTCCTCATTTCGTGGTTACCGCATGGATGTAGCCTATCCCTCCTCCCCTGCGTGTGAAGATTGCGTGACCGTTTTGCGGCACTGCCGAAATGCCGCCAGTGAATCGGCAGCTTCCGAGCCGGGCAAACCTCGCCACCCCCAAGGCGCATTTCCTATTGTCAAAGCCGCACGGCGCTGGTACACCGCGCCCGCAATTACATTCACTACCATTCGATAAGAGGATACAATGGCTAAGGAAAAATTCGACCGTTCGAAACCGCATTGCAACATTGGGACGATCGGGCACGTGGATCACGGCAAGACGTCGCTGACGGC
>DITH01000055.1 GCA_002422745.1 Alphaproteobacteria bacterium UBA6189 | reverse complement strand
TGAAGTTTTTTATCTTCGCTGTCGGGAGTGTGCGCGATTTGCTAACCCGAACCGGCAAGCAAAAAAGGATATGCGTATGAAACGCCGGGGATTTGATAGCAATAATCCAGTCGCGACGTTTAGCGACTATGAAAGAGCGCATTTTCTCATTGATACCGATTACCCCCCCAGCACCAGTTCCGAGCGGCGGGAATTTCTTTTCGCCCGCACCGGATTCCCCGCTAAGGAAATGAACTGGCGCGAATGGTATTGCCTGAATTACAGCATGAACCAATGGCTGGATCTGGGGCTTGATCGTGGCAGCAACGACCGCACGTTGATGATGCTGAGCTTGATCGACCATTCGCTCAGCGAAGTGCCGCGCTTCGTGAATATGCGCAATATGCCGCCCCTGCGTGCCGACAGCACGGCGGGTCATAGCAAGCAGGTGATGAATATCATTGAAACCGTGTTTGAGAACAGCAAGGCACTGCGCACACCGAGCACGAACCAGCTGCGCCGCGATGCGCATATGGGTGCCTGGGTGCATGATATGGGCGAGACGATTTTCGAGCTCACTACGGCGTCGGATATGTTCAATATGTCGCCGGAAGAGGCTATAGAAATCGGCGAGATAAAGGATGCGCTGGAGAGCGATATCTTCACCTTTTGCTGCGAATTGTCGCTGCATGCGATCACGCAGGGTAAACCGGAGTTGTTTAACCAGACGATCCGCGCGATTCGCGAGAAGGCCCTTGCAGCTGGGGTAGATTGCCAGGATGTGGCCAGTAAAANNAGCGGTGATGGAACAGGAAATCGCCCGAGTGCGCAACCAGCCGGATTTCGACACCAGCACGGCACCGGAAACAGAAACACTGCGTGCATGGTATGATAGGGCCGAAAAGCTGGAGGTGGGCGGCTTCACCCATTGTTTTGTAAAAACGCTGGAGAGTGTAGAGGGACAGCGTTATCTGCAGCGCAATGCCAAGGTGAGCTATCGCGACGAGCTGGCCCGTCAGTTGGCGGGTACAAAGGAGGCGCCACATGCCCGCTATGATTTAAGCAGCGACCATGAAATAATCTCCTCCGCACGGCGCTGCGAACGTCGCTTGCCGCAGCTTTTTCAGCATGCCAAGGGTTCTGCCGAGAAGGAATTGGCGAAAGCAACAGCCAGCTTTACCTACCGCTCGCTGGCGCGGCCCTTCTGGCCAAGTGAGGAGGATGATGTCAGCCCGGGCCCTGCGATCATTGATCGCGCGCCGAGCAGCAATGGCAAGGACACGCACGCGTTGACCATGCAGGAGTTGGAAGAAATTCGCCGTCAGGAAACAGAGTATAAGCAACAGAAGCTCGAGCAACAGGAGCCGGACGATTACAACGGGCGTTATATCGAAGGCAAACGCATTGGCGCACTTTACCGCGCGGCGGAAGAGCTTGCTGCTGGGGGTTTGTTCATACCTTCCAGCCCGTGCCTGATCAGCAAGAAAGATACCTTATCTCTGCCCGAGCGGCTGGTGGAGAAAGCCAAGAAACGGGAACAAGAGCGCGATCAGGGCGTGGTTGTGTTTTCTCCGCGCCCCACCGCACGTGGGCGCGCGTGATGGCGCCGCGCATCGAACGCATAGCGGTTTTTGAAACTTCCGCGTTGCTGGCGGTGCTCACCGGCTTTACCGATAGCTATACCCATAAACCGGCGGCACTGGAGCGGTTACTGATGCCGACAGGACGCCGTGCGCCGCTCGATCGGATTGTCATTCCCGACCATGTATTTTACGAGCTCACCGGATTGCTTCCTTGTTGTTTCGACGGGATGAAAACGCGGCTGGCCGAAGCGAAAGCCCATTCGCCCGAACAATTGAAAAAGGTGATCGAACTGTACGCGTTGGCCTCGCCGCGGGGCGATGCCGACAATACCGGCAAACAAAAAAGCCATATCCGGGCCTTGCTGCATTTTATTGCCAACCATCCCGATACGCTGGCCGAAACTGAGGCGGGTAAAGTATATACCGGGCGGGTGGTGGCCGATTACCGCGCGCTAAGCGGTAACGGGAATGCTGAGCCGGACTATTGCCCGACACTGGCCGATGCAATGACGCAACTCGGTTCGGATTTCTCTGTGGAAAATTTGCGGGTGCATATCGGTCAGCTACGCATGGCCGGACTGATGAATGAGCATGAGTACCATACGCGCATGGACCGTATGGACGAAACGGTGCTGTGCCAGAAGCAGCGGTTTATGCTGACGAAGGAATTACTCAGCAAGCTGAAAAAAAATGCACAGAACCCGGTGAAGCAGGCCGCCCTGCCACAACTGGCGGGCATGCAACATGCACGGCTGATTCAGCATATCGAAAAACAAGAGAAAGAACGCAAATCGACGGATGATTATTTAACGATGCGTTTCTTCCTGCAACACCCCAAATTGTTGCAGCTTATGCTACAGGACGATGCTGCTCGTTCGGCGCAGGATAACCGGGCAGCGCTGGTGCAACGTGCGTTTGGCCCATCGCGTCTCCTGATGGAACATTATATTTTTGGCGGGATTTTACCGGATAGTCCCGAGGCGATGGCGGTGCTGGCGAAAACATTAGGTTACACAGTGCCCCAGGCGCGCGATCCGCTGATTATGCGGCAGGAATTATACGACCAGGGATTTTTAGAGATCGCACCGAATGTCGAGCAGCTGTCCCGCATGGCCTCTGCGCTTGCCAACGCTGGTATTGAAGCTCCGGTATTGCAACGTTTCCTACGCGGTATCCCGGAAGGTCAGAAGCGGGTGCAGGCAGAGTTTCGTGCCCTGGCGGCGGATAAATTGCGGTACGAGCGGGCGTTAAGCGAGGGGGTCAGCCTCGGCATGATCCGCTGGCAGGATTACTGGAAAATCGCCACCGCAAGCGAGGGCATGCAGTACGATGCCGGGTTAAAACTCTACCGCAAC
This sequence comes from Alphaproteobacteria bacterium UBA6189, assembly GCA_002422745.1. Classification (GTDB taxonomy): domain Bacteria; phylum Pseudomonadota; class Alphaproteobacteria; order Rickettsiales; family UBA3002; genus QFOX01. The sequence goes on along the minus strand of DITH01000055.1, from coordinate 4,988 downwards.
CATGCATCGGACGTGCTCGTCTACCCTAAAAACTCAGCGGAAGACAGCATGGTCTATATCGCCGTGGACGGTGTCACGACACGCGATACGCTCCGACAGCTGGACTACAAGGATTGCGCCATCGAGGATCGTGTGATCCATGGAAAAGTGCGCAGTTATTATGTAATGAGTGCGGCGGAATTGCTGGATCGTGTTCAGGAGGGGAAAATCAGTGGCCGGGCCTGCCCTGGCCTTCATGCGGCGCTGGAGAGCATGCTAATGCATCCCGTGCAGCGCGATGCGGTGGCGGTGCGTCGGAAAGCGTCGGAAATCCTGGGCGAGCCGCTGCTTGTGCAGCTGGAGAAGGATTTTGCTAACCGGCACATTCGCCGGTTAACCTTGCCGAAAGAACGCGACCTGTTTGCCGCCATGCATATCAATACCCGTATTACCCGAAAGAACCTCGGTGAAATAGCGACGCTGGAGGCCGCACAGAACGCATCAGCACGCTATCCGGAGGCGGATGTATGGGTGATCAATCACGATAGCGACCTGTTCCCCAGCGCGGCTCATCACGGGGATGTGCAGCTGGAGAAGGGGGTCGTGCGGCAGCATAGTGGTCTGGTGCCGGTGGTGCGCGAGCTAAACGCGCAGGCGCGCGGCAACCATCGCCTGCATCTGGTGCCCACGGCACCCCAGTTTCTCGACACTCTGAGCAAACTTCTGGGCGTGCCGACGGGAAAATACGATTATGTAAAGGCCAACAAAATTATTACTCAGCATCGTAGCAACAGTTGGGCATCGACCGTGGCGCGCGAGATCGACGCGCAGCGCAGCTCAGCGGGGCGGTAGGGACCCTTCTATCGCCTGGCGAATTGTTTCTGGATCCAATGTATTCGGGCCCTTGGCGACAATCTCTGTGAGGACATCTTCCAGCGATTTTGGTGGACGCTTACGGCTGGCCACGGCGCTATTTTTGCCATGCATTCGTGCAAATAGTCCCAGGGCTTCGCGTGTTTGATGGGGTGTGGCCGGCGCATCGAGCCCGAGTTTTTCACGGACGACGTCGCGTTTAAACGGCACGCTCATGGTGGTTTCACCAGACTGTTCGGGGGCCGAAGCCGGAATGTTCAGCCCCATGCCCGTGGCGGCAAAACGCAACCGTGCCCATTCCATACGGCGCTGCGCGGGGTCGGACGGAACCTGCAGCGTAAGGTCGAGCCCTGCAAAATTCTTGTGAAAAGCAATGCTGCCGACGATGGGAAGCTCGGGCCGGTGGAGCCGTTCACTGATACGCGGATACCATGCATAGAGGTGGTTCGGAATGGTGGGCATGGTTTGCTGGCACCAGCGCTCGAACATCGCGCTAAGTGCCTCAGTCGTTACCCGGATACAGCCGTCGGGCTGCAGCGAGGGATGCGTGTTGCCCTCGTCAAGTGCCTGTAGCACGTGCATCTGGAGCTGCTCTTTTTCTGCTGAAATCAACGCGCGAATCGTCGCTACCGTCTGGGTGTCGAGTCCGGGAATATCCCGTGTCGCATGGATGGAGGTGCCTATCTGACCGACCTTATCCACGCGCGTGTCGTCGACGCTGCGGGCCATGGCGGGATCCTGCTGCATGAGTAAGACGAGATTATCCAGATCCCCGACATGATGGTATTTTACCATCAGCACGTCATGGGTTTCCTTGAGTGTTTTTTCTACCGTTCGCAGCAACTGCTTGCGCTGCTTGAAAATGAAGTATGGATCGAGGATATCCTCTGTCAGGGCGCGGGCATGGCGCTGACTCGCACCGAACTTGATGGCGAAAAGCATTTCACGGGCCTGCGCTTCATGGCCGGGCAAATCGATGGTGTGGAGGAAGTCTTTGACGCGGCTGTTGCCTTCGTCCACCGTTTTGTTGATCTGCTGGTAGCTGTATAATTTTCCCTTGTCTTTTACCGGCTTTTTGGCCCCGCGTTCGAGCGTCCTGTTAATCTCGTCTTCACGATGCCCTGCCATGCGGTAACAGGCGATTGCCTTGCTTTTGAGGGTTTCGGCTGGACCCACATCCTGATGGCTGGCCGCCACACGAGATTGGGTATGATAATGATCGCCACGCCATTTATAGGCTTTGGCGATTTGCGTGTCGATATCGGCCATGGCTTCAGGGTTCTGCTCGGCCCATCTGTCGGGATCCTGCGTGCGCGAGGCAGGGCTGGTTAGCAGGCGATGCTGTGCTTTGAGCTGCTCGGCCGTCGGCAGATCCCCCCGTTTGGTGGAGTCGGCGAATAGCGCCTCAATGGCCTGGTGGGTTTGCGCGTCGTGCGGTTGGCGGTAAAGAGCGATCCAGCCATTGGCCTGCGCATTGGTGAGTTTGGGATAGGCACGTTGCAGCAAATAGCGAATCGCTTTGTCGGGCATGTCGCCCTGGCCCTGACCTAAGGCGTAAAGGCTACGTAATGCTGCGCGCCTGGCATAGGGGGCCAGCTGCTCGACCGGTTCACCCATGAGTTCGCTGGTTTGAACCAGAAACGGCTGCATCACGCTCGCCAGGTCGCAGTGCGGATCGGCCGTTATCAGGGCATGCACATAGGCGTCCATAATATTGGCCATGGTCGTGCCGAGGACGGGCAGTAACCCGCCCTGACCGCGGCTATTACCGACGAGCGACTTGTTCGCCACATCAAGATCTTCCTTGATGCGGGTCGTGCCGTAGACGGCTTTGCTGATAACCTGCTGCGCTGCGTGAACGGTATCACGCGCGTTGCGGGGTATAATCTTTTTAAGACTACTGCTGGTGCTGGCCAACTCATGCAGCAGCAATCCAAGGGTGGATAGTTCGTTATTGAGCGCACGGGAAAAATCCTGCGCTTCGGTATCCTGCGCGTCGCCACGCAGCAATTTGATGTAACCATCGAGGGCATGGTGCGCCGTGCGCAAGGTTTGTTCCTCGTCGCGAATGGTTTCGGTAAGGTCGAGCAGGTTGTGACGGCGCGCATCGACCGTGACTGGATCGGGCAGGCTGCGCTGCAACCGGCGGATGGCGCGGTCGAGTGTATCATTACTGAGTTTTTCACGGACATTCAGTAGATCGCGATACAGGCCGGTTTGCTCGAAAAAAGGTATCGGCGGCAGATGAAATTCCACATGGCGTCTATCTTCCGAGAAATCAATTTTCTCCACAGTAACACGCTGCGAGCCGGTATGGCTGTTGAGCTGGTAGAGAAACCTGGATGCTTTTTCAAGGGCCTGACGCATGGCGGGCTCGGCCGATCCGTTCACCAGCCAGCGCCGGCCGTTCATTTGGGTCTCGGGGAGTTTTTTCTCGCGCAGCAAATGATTGGCAAGCATGAGCAGCACCGGCTCAGCAGTGAGCATATAATCGTTGCCCCAAGGCTCCATCGTAAATGCATGTGGGCCAGCGATGCTGGTTTGCTCGACCTGCAACTCGCCTTTTTTGAATGTCAGCACGGGTTTTTTTGCGGCACGATCGATCTCGTGGGCAACTTTATTACCGTCCGGCTGGTTGGATGGCAGGATCCAGGCGCGTCCTTCGTCGTTCGTTTCCATCGACTCCAACTGGCCACGCAGCAGGCTGCGGCGAGTCTCGTGCAGAAATGGGGCAGGGGCATGCGGCCCGTCGAGCAGGCCGCTGCGCAATTCCCGGGTGCGTTCTGCCTGGGCGCGGCTTAATTCCACCGACCAGTAAAAGGCATTTTTCATTAATTGCCGTAGGTCGATTTTAATGCTGCCGTCATACGCTTTATAGGGGATGTGAAGCCGTGTCAGCAGCCCCAGTGCTTCTTCGGAAATATCACCGCGCTGGTCGAGATGCACCATATCCTTATCGACATGCAGCTGATAGGTGCCCGGCAATTGTTCAAGCCGGTAAAGCAGCCAGCTTGCATCGCGCACGAGGTTGCTGGTTTTTTCGCTGTCGATAGGTATGGTTGGGGCGCTGCCCTGCTCGATGAAATCATGGAACGCATCGAATGGTGCGCGCAGTAAGTAAATCTCCGCATCCGTGCCAGCGTTTTTGCGTTCAATATGTACCGGCCCGTGACCTGTTTGGTACCCCTTCGCCAGTAACTGCTCCGGCGGTTGTTGTAGCTGCATCGCCATGGCAGCAAAGACGGCAGGGGAAACCCGCAGATCCATCTTCCCGTCGCGGCCGCGACTTAGACTGCTTTGGACGAACGGGCGTTGGTCGTGTTCCTTATCCGATGTTTCGTCATCGTCGAGGTCGATTTCATCGTCTGCTTCCGGCGAGAAGCCCGCCACATGCGGTATCGCCCCGAGTTTGAGCTGGGTTTTCAGCTCGGCCTGCAATCCGGTGAGGGCGTGCGCCGGATCTTCGCCACGCTCCAACCGCAAGACACATTCACCGAAATTGCGCACATGGCCTTTGACGACAATATCCATGCTGCCATCGGGGCCGTCGCGCAGCAATACCAACCCGACACGCCGGTCGGTTTTATAAAGGCTGCCCAGCAGTTTTAATAATCCTTCCGCCTGCTCGGGATGCTGCTCGATATAGGCGCGATTGGCGCGGAGGGAAGCAAAATGGACATCCTCGACCACGATGCGGTTGCCTTGTGCATCGGTACGATGCAGCACCACATCCATGTGCTTGCCGGTGGAATCGTACGGCTGCAACGTGTAGATAATCGGGCTATCAAGCAATTGATGGAAGAAGATAAATTTTTTCAGGAAATTGACGCTGAGCGGTAACCGGTTTTCGGCGTTCAACGTGACCGTATGGTTTTTTTCGTCGAGCGTCAGCAGATGGTGGGGCACCCTTCCATTAACCAGGGTAACGTGCTTGAAGGCAGCCAGAAAATTCCATACGCGCTGTGCGGGTTCACTTAACGCGTCAGGACGATCGGAGAATTGCAGGCAGATATCACCATGTACGGTCACCTCCGACTGCTTACGGTGGGGACGGGGCGGCAGCGGTATGGCGGTAGCTGCAGGATCGACTCGCCGCAGTAATTGTTCGTACAGCTCGGCGATAGTGGGAACACCGG
>DITH01000110.1 GCA_002422745.1 Alphaproteobacteria bacterium UBA6189 | reverse complement strand
CAGGAGGGCAACGATCAGCCATGTATGTCGCCCCCGCCCCATCACGCTTTTTTTACCCGTTGGTTGAATACCGGTAGCCAATCAACCGGGTCGTCGCCCACCTGGGCACGCACCTCATCGAGAATCGCCACCGTCTCGGCGCGTCCGGAGAGCACATTGATGACGTCGTCCATGCCTGAAAGATCGATCCGCGCGATCACTACGTCCTTGCCCTGTTTCACCAGGAAATAACGGGTGGCGGGGTCGGTGTTTTTCAGGAGGTTGAATTCGCGTTCCGACAGCATGAATGCTTTGCGGTAAGGCTCGGTTGCTTTCGGATTTGGCAGGAAAATCTGGGTCGCCGTCTGCTGGATCAACGTATCGGAAATGGAGGAGTTGACCGCATCCTCGACCGACTGGGTGGCGAACACCACCATACCATTCAGCTTCCGCAGCGTTTTTAGCCAATCCTTGATTTTAGCCGCAAAGATGCGGTTATCGACCAGCGCCCACGCCTCATCAAGCACGATCATGGTCGGGGTGCCGTCGAGTGAAATCTGGATACGGTGAAACAGGTAAAGCAACACCGGCACCAGGCAGACGCGGTTGGCCAGCACGTCACCCATCTCGAAACCAAACAGCGTGTCGGAATGGAAGTCGACCACATCGTGCACATTGTCGAAAATCGCCGCGTAACGCCCGCCGGAATGCCACTGCTTAAGACGCGATGCCAGGCTGCCCGGCCCTTCCAGTCCAAAAAACGGCGCAATGTTATGCAGCACGCGATCGGACTTATCGAGTTTGTAGTTGCCGTCGATCGCGGCGGTGATGGTTTCCATTTCGTCGGCACTGACGGGCTCATCGTTTTGCATTACGAGCGAGGCCAGCCATTCGGCGATGAAGCCGCGATTTTCCAAAGTGTCGTCAAGTTGCAGCGGGTTGAACTGGCAGGTGCGCGACGGATCGATATGGGTATATTTACCGCCAAGGGCGCGAACAAAAATTTCGGCGCCGCGGTCTTTGTCGAACATGAACATGCGGCATTTGAATTTCTGTGATTGTGCACAGAGGAAATTCATCAGCACTGTTTTACCGGCCCCGGTCGGGCCGATAATGGTGGTGTGGCCGACATCGCGCGCATGGAAATTGAAGAAGTATGGCGTGCCGGAGGTGGTGTCGAATACCGTGACCGCATCGCCCCAGTGGTTGCCCTTCTCGCGCCCGACGGGGTAATTATGCATCGCGGCGAAACCGGAAATATTCAACGTATTGATTTTAGCCTTGCGACCGATGAAATCGAAATTCGCCGGTAGCTGCGCCCAGAAACATTGCTCGAGCACCAGCTTCTCGCGCACCGGGTTAATACCGACATTCACCAGCTCGGCAATGACCATGGAAAGCGCGCCTTCAAGCCCGTTTAAACTATCCTCCACACACAGAATAGTCATGTGGTGTTCGCCAAAGGCGATATGGCCAGACATCGCCATGTCGAGCGCGGCAGAAATTTCATTCACCTGGCTTACCGCCACGTCCTGCGACTGCATCATGCGGCGCTGCTGAAGCTGCATTGCGCCGATATTGCTCTGGCGGTTTTCGAACTGGTAGGATTGCGAAATCGTGAACTCGAACGGCAGCTGTAAAAACGCATCCATAATGCCTGCGGCCGTGTGCGGCGCATATTCCTTGATGCTGATCAGCCCAGCATATTTAGTGCCGGTTGGCGTGCGGATTTCGATCGCGCGGTTGCCGAAATAGAGCCGGTTAATGGGCAGGTAGCTGGCGATGTCGATGCTTGGCAGCAGCATGGGCTGGGTTTCCCCGGCATTCACCAGACGTCCTAAAAACTCAAGCGGCTCGGAGATCGGACCGTACTCGCCCATGCGGGTGGTGAGCACCCGTGCGCCATAATCCTTGAAGGTGGCCAGCACGCGGTAGATCGATTCTTTAAGCTCCTTATGCATCTCGTGCAGCTGGGTGGCGTCGGCCTCTTTGTTGGCGGTGTTCTCGACCGTCTGGAATAGATTCTCAAGCTTAGCCGCGCCGCGCGTGTCGTGCTTGCGGATGACGGTGATGTACAGATCGTTGACGAAGGTGCTTTTTGCGTGATGCTTGTTGCGCCATTTATCGTCGACGTATTTGGCAAAGCCCGGCGGCTGCTCGCCGCCCGGATAGGCGCTTTGGCGGCGGCGGATCATGTGGAAATACAGCGCGAACGTGCCCTCCGCCATCGACTTATACAGCGAGTTGCGGACCATTTTTTTCATGTCGACCACGTCGTCGTCGGCCGTTTCGAACGAGAAGCCATCAACTTTGATGACCTGTAGCAGCTCACGGTTTTTGGTGACGATGGTTTCCTTGTCCCAGTGATGGTCGTACGGAATGAATTCCGAGGCCGAGACTTCGCGTCTGGCATAGAGGTCTTTCGAAACAGCGCGGCGCTTTAGCGGCTTAAGCAACATCGATCAATACACGTCGTAAGAGTTGGTGTGGTGGTAATAGCGGCGATTCCAGCTGCGGAATCCGAAGCGCATACGCAGCATCCATAGTTCCACCGCACGCGGTTCGCGCATGCACAGCAAGTAGCCGAACAGGTGGATCACCACGCCGACGAGAAAAGCCAGAAACGATTTGGTGTTGATGAACATGATCACGGTGATCATGGCGTTCAAGACGAAGTAGGTGTAGCTCACCCCCATGATCATGGGTGGCCGGGCAAGGCCCTGAAATAACGGATCAGCACGCAGGCGTCCCCCACTCATGCGATTTCCCCTTTTGTTGAACCGACTCTATCCGGCTGTTTTTCCCTGCAAATAGGCTGCATTCTACGCCGCTTCAGGAAGGATACCAAGAATTTCCTAAAATTGCGTTAAGTTTGCTGCCAGCATCGTAGCTTCTGTGGCAGGAAAACACTAAGCTTTCCGCGTGGTTAGCGCATAAACAGGGCAACCGACTCGAACTAACCGGTTTTTGCTCCTCAGGCGCCAGGCTCGCTACCACTGAATTGCTCGTAGGCGGCGATGGCATCGGCCGCGTACATCAACGAGGGGCCACCGCCCATGTAAATGGCCATACCCAGCGTTTCCTCTACCTCTGCGCGGGTGGCGCCCAGTTTCACCAATGCTTCCGCATGAAATCCGATGCAACCATCGCACCGCGCCGCCACTCCCAGCGCCAGCGCAATCAGCTCTTTGGTTTTTTTATCCAGCGCGCCATCTTTCGTCGCAGCCCCCGCCAAGGCGGCGAAGCCCTGCATCACATCGGGAATATCCTTGCGAAGCGTTTTGAGGTTCGCCGAGATTGCTTTGGTAAAGTCGGGATAAGATTTTTGCATTGGCAGCTCCATTTGGAAAGGTTGTTTCACTTGACTATTTTAGTATTTACTAAGATATTGTCAATTATGAAAGCACTGCACTCGCACTCAATCCATCAAATGCAGGCCAACGCCGCAGCGGCCGAGACCATGCTGAAAGAGCTGGCAAACGCCAAGCGTCTGCTCATTCTTTGCGCCTTGGTCGAAGGAGAGAAGTCGGCTGGAAGCCTGTCGCAGATAACCGCTTTATCACACTCTGCACTTTCCCAACACCTCCATCGCTTACGTAAAAACGGGCTGGTGGCATGCGATAAACGAGGGCAGTTTGTTTATTACCAGCTGGCGAGTCCAGAAGTTCACGCCTTGCTAGCAACCTTATATCTTATTTATTGTCGTCCGGCTTAATATCTTAGAAATCACTAAGGAGAATACCATGTCGTCGCCTACCCCTATCTCGGCTCAACAGTTAAAATCTTGGCTTGATGCAGGCGAGGTGACACTTGTGGATGTGCGCGAGCCAGCGGAATTTGCCGCCGGTCACATCCCCGGTGCTATTTCCCAGCCATTAAGTGGCATACGTTCAGCGGTGCTGCCGCCCTTGCATGGCAAAAAGCTTGTCATGCAATGCAAACTGGGTCGACGCGGTGAATCGGCCTGCGGCATCATCTTGTCGGAAAATCCGTCGTTAACCGTATTTAATCTTGAGGGCGGCATCGATAGCTGGGTCGCCGCCGGTTATGGCCTCGAAGGCAGTGGCCGTACCATACTTCCGCTCGACCGGCAGGCCCAACTGGTCGTGGGCACTATATTATTGCTGAGCAGCATCACGGGATTTGCGCTTACCATCCCGGAATTATTTCTACTCACCGGACTTTTCGGTATTGGCTTGATCCTCGCCGGGCTTACAGGTTTTTGTGGCCTGTTGGTGCTATTGGCCCGCATGCCGTGGAACCGTCGCCGGTCTTAATTTCCTACCAATGCGCGAGCAAATTCGTCGGCGGTGAAGGGCTGCAAATCATCGGCCCCCTCGCCGATACCAATGGCATGAATCGGCAGGTGGAACTGCTCGGCCAGCGCCACTACAATCCCGGCTTTGGCCGTACCGTCGAGCTTGGTGACCACCAACCCGCTGACGCCCGCGACATCGCGGAATGCCTGCACCTGCGCCAGCGCATTCTGGCCGGTGGTGGCATCGAGCACCTGCAGCACGTGATGCGGCGCCTCGGGGATGAGTTTTTTCAGTACTTTGGTGATCTTCGCCAGCTCGGCCATTAAATTGTCTTTGGTGTGCAAACGTCCCGCTGTATCGATGAAGACCACGTCGACCTTGGCGGCCAGCGCCGCTTCCAGCCCCTGATACGCCACCGAAGCCGGGTCGGCCTGATCCGGCCCGCGCGTAAATTGCGCCCCGGCGCGATCGGCCCATACTTCCAGTTGCTCGACCGCGGCGGCGCGGAACGTATCGGCCGCCACCACCGCGACCGTTTTTCCCTGCCGGGTTAGCTGGTAGGCCAGTTTGCCGATGGTGGTGGTTTTGCCATTTCCGTTCACCCCGACCACGAGCACCACGCAAGGGTTTGCCATGCTAATGTCCAGAGGTTGCGCATAGGGTGCCAGGCGCGCTGCGATGCGTTCGGCAAGCGCTTCGCGCAGCGCTTCCCCGCCAATGTCACGCTGGTGGCGTTGCTCCCCCAGCTCCGCCGTGATGGCGGCAGCCGTGCGCACGCCCATATCGGCCATGATGAGTTGGTCTTCGAGCTCCTCGAGCGTAGCCGCATCAAGCTTGGTTTTAGTAAAAACCTCCGTCAATCCGGTGGATGTTTTTTTCAGCCCTTTGGTCAGTTTGGAAAACCAGCTCATATCGCCTCCGCATAGACGGCACCATCATCGGCGTGGTGCGTTTTCACCCGTTGAATGCTCCCCACGGGCAGCGCAACGGCTAGTTTCACCGGAGTAAAATCACGCGCATGGCCGCTCAGTCCGTCGCGCTCGACGACGATTTCCAGCGTGCGCCCCGTTTGCGCCGCGATATGCCGGGCCAATTGCCGTTGCCCTGCGGCGCGCAGCGCAGCGGCGCGGGCCTTGCGAACGTCTTTTTTTACCTGCGGCATACGGGCGGCCGGCGTGCCGGGGCGGGCCGAATAGGGAAATACATGCAGGTAGGTGAGCCCGACCTCGTCGACCAGCCGCAATGAGTTGTCGAACATAGCGTCGGTTTCGGTGGGAAAGCCCGCAATCATATCGGCGCCGAACACCATGTCGG
>DITH01000179.1 GCA_002422745.1 Alphaproteobacteria bacterium UBA6189 | reverse complement strand
AAACCTATGTTTACCCGCTGGGGGATGCGGCCGACTCATTCCTATTAGAAAGCTGGGAACGGCTGACCGGTGGTGATCCGTCGGAACCGTTGCGCCTGGCAGTGCAAGGCCGCGTGCTGCGCGTCGACAAACATGCGCATGGCACCGCGTGGCTAACCTTCGATGAGCTCTGCGTACGTCCCCTCGGTGCGGCGGATTACCTCGAGTTGGCGACAATGTGCCACACGCTGCTGCTGCAGGGTGTACCTGCCCTCAGCCGCGAATATCGCAACGAGGCCAAGCGGCTGGTGACGCTGATCGATGCGCTGTACGAGCACCGGGTGAAGCTGATTGTCACCGCCGCGACCGCGCCGGAAGAAATTTACCCGGCGGGCGATGGCAATTTCGAGTTCCAGCGCACCGTGTCGCGGCTGATGGAAATGCAATCGGCCACTTATCTGGCACTGCCGCACCAGTAGGGGCTGACATGCTACCAAAATCTGCTACACTGGGCGCATGGAAGCCCCCCTCCTCACTGTTTACCTGGCGGCGCCGCGCGGTTTTTGCGCAGGGGTCGAGCGCGCGATCGACATTGTCGAGCAAGCGCTGAAACTGTATGGCGCGCCGATTTATGTGCGCAACGAGATCGTACATAACCGTTGGGTGGTCGAGGATTTAAAAGCCAAAGGCGTCATCTTCGTGAAGGAAGTCGACGAAGTGCCTGAAGGCGGCATCACGGTATTTTCCGCCCACGGCGTACCGGAACGGGTAGAGATTCACGCCAAAACACGCGCCCTGCCCGCCATCGATGCCACTTGCCCGCTCGTGACTAAAGTGCACAACCAGGCACGGCGTTACGAGCGTGAAGGCTTCGAGATCGTGCTGATCGGCCATGCCGGTCACCCCGAGGTGGAAGGCACCAGCGGGCGCGTGAAGCAGGTGTATCTGGTGGAGAATGTGGGCGATGTCGAACGGCTCACCGTCACCCAACCTGAAAAGCTGGCCTATGTGACCCAGACTACGCTGAGTGTCGACGACACGCGGGCGATCATCGCGGCACTGAAGGCCAAATTCCCGGCGATATCCGGGCCGGACATCAAGGATATCTGCTACGCCACGCAGAACCGCCAGCAGGCGGTGAAAGAGCTCGCCCAGCAGGTGGATTTGCTGTTGGTGGTTGGCTCGCGCAATTCCTCCAACTCGAACCGGCTGCGCGATCTCGGTGCTGAATCGGGCATCGCCGCCTACCTGATCGACGACGCGACCGATATTCTCCCGGAATGGCTGGACGGCGTACAGAAGCTTGGCTTAACCGCTGGCGCATCGGCCCCGGAATTGCTGGTGGAGCGTGTGATACGCTACCTCGAAACCCTGCGCCCGGTCGCGGTGAAACCCTTTATGGTGGTGGAGGAAACGATTGCCTTTAACCTGCCGAAGGAAGTGCGCTCGCAACCGTTCACCGATCGGCTGAAAACCCGCGCGGCGGGTTAATTCTGTACCAGTTGTTTCTTGTAGAGCACAAAGGGCCGCCACCATAGCCAGTTGCGGCTGCCGCCATACCCTGGCCCTTTATTGAACGGAAAGAAAATCTGAAATTCCATTACCGGGGCGTACTGCGCAAAATCGGGCGGCAGGCAAATCGGCGGTGCGTCAGCCAACTCGGGGAATGTCAGGTAAAAATAGGTATCCTGATACGGCATGTCGCGCGGCTCGTTGGCAATGGCGAGGCCGGAGGGGATGCAGTTCAAAAATAGCAATTCCCGTTTCAGGCCCACGAAATACCACGGCACAACACTGCCACTGATGCGGCTTTCAGCGGGCACGCGGGCCTCCAGCGCCGCTACGGCCTGCTGGGTGGTGCGTGGCGCCATCAGCGCCTGGAAGATCATCGGCAGCAACCCGGTAAGCAACAAAAGGCCGACCAGCACATATCGCCAGCGGCGCATGGCCTGCCCAGACAGCCACGCTCCACCGACAATGACCAGCAGGAAGATCGGGCCGAGTAGCCGATAAATACGGTCACTGGCCATGATGGCTTCGTAGGAGAAGCCCAACAGGCCGAGTAGGAACGCCCCCACCAGCGCCAGTGAAAGCCAGCGGGCGCGCGGCCACGGGCGCTGCCAGTTTATCCCGTGCTGCAACCACTCGCGCAGGGTGAAGCCGCCCAGCAGCATCATCAACCCGAGGCCGAAGAAGCTGCGGCGCAGTTCCCCGCCAAACAGTGATTCGATCAGCAAGGTGCTAATGGTCACCACCCACAGGAGGTATAAAAAACCACGGCGTTTATCTGCCGCCATGATCAACCCCCAAAAACCGATGGCGAATACCGGCATGAGGGTAAGGAAATGGTGCAGCCCGACATAATGATGCAACAACCGCTGCAGCAGATAACGCCCGGTTTTCGGTACGTTTTCGTCGAACACATGGTTGCCGATATTATTGTGCCACCACACCGTCCATGCGTCGCCGACAAACCACAGGGCAATCGCGCCCAGCGCCAGCACACCGCTGATGAGTGCCACTGCGGCGATACGCAGCCCCTCACGGCGTGGCCGAATAAAGCATATGGTCAGCACACCCACCGCCAGCCCCACGCAGGCGGCCGCACTGGTGATTTTGCTTAAAAACAGCAGCGCCGTCAGTACCGCCACGGCCACGGCACAGCCCAGCGCCACCGGCAGGCGCGTGGCATGAAACAACCCCCAGAGTCCCCACAGCGCCAAGGCAAGCATCAACCACTGCAAGCCTTCCGACAGGCCGATGCGGGCATAAAAATACAGCAGCGGGCAAAGCATTAACACCAGCAGGCACCACCGCGCTTCACCGCGATCGCCATAATAACGATAGGCCAGCCGCGCCAGCAAAAGCTGAGCTAGCAGCACCGCACAGGCAACCGTCAGCCGCACGCCCCACACGGTATTTTCTGGCGTCATCACCAGCAGGCCGAGTCGGTGCAGCAGGGGTGTGGTATATTCCGGAAAATAGCGGTCGCCCGCGAATGGATGGGCCACGCCAAAGATGGTGGCGTGCTTGGCCGACAGCAAATAGGCTCCCTCGTCGCTCCATAAAATGCCGAACAGCCCGCCGATCGTATCGGCCTGTAGCCAAAGCACATAAAGCGCTGCCAAAGAGGCGTAAAGAAGCAGAAATAACGGGGTGCGTAGCGCGGTCATACAGCACCCTTGCCGGAATTCGCATGGATGGCAATCCCCCCGCGCAGGCCATACACAGCGAAACGCTTGCACACCCGGAATGCCGTGCTATAACGCGCCCCTCTGCTAGACAGGTGGGTGGTTAGCTCAGTTGGTTAGAGCGCCACGTTGACATCGTGGAGGTCGGAAGTTCGAGTCTTCTACCACCCACCAGATTTATATATTTCAATTACTTGGCTAAGGCAAAGACTTGCTGAGCTACACGGCTGATCGCGCTCGAACGATCACGCATTGAGCTCTCGTCTAAATCAAAATCCTGCATCCACGCTAACGCGACAATCGCCAGAACATTCTCTTCAGTTATTTGACTGGAAGCTAGCGCATTTACGGCAGCGGCAATCCTATTCGCTTCTGAAACATACTCATCAGCAGGTGCGCCAGCCTCTAGCATACCTTCGATGTCTTCTGCCTGTAACAGCTCATTTATTGCTTGCGATGTAATCATCGTATTCTTCCTTAGTTGCGCCATGTTGTAATAACTTTGCCGGCATTTTTACCAGTAGTTTCTTGAACTACCGTGACGCCATTTGAGCCTTTATAATGCATCTGGGGATTTCCATATTTGCCAGATTTGGTGGCAATATTTCCCGTTTGTCGAGCTGACTGCATTGCGGACTGAACATCCTTCGCCGATATTCCTCGCTGTGCAGCGCGGGCAGCGCCATGTTCAGTGAAGCCCGATGGCGACCCCGTACTGGTTGAGCGCTTGAGTGCATTGCGGGCTAACCCAACCGCACCTCTTCCAATACGAAAAATCGGAAGCAAGATGAGTTCTGGGTACCATGGCTCAATCGCATCCGGATATTCAGGCTCACTTTCGTAAGGAACAGCGATGCAACGGCAGCCCTGATCATCACCCGGATTGCCTGTTGGCGGCGGGTCATCCCATGCGAAGATTAATCCTGCATTCGCGGCATGCTCGGGGCGAACTTTGTCATCGCCCATGGTTACCCAGATGTAATGGGTCGTTTCATGTTCCGCCGCTTTGATTTGCATTTCGATTTAGAGGCCGGAACGCAAATAACGCTGAAATGCTTTTTGATAGGTCTGTAAGTTTGGATGCATAAATACCTTGAGCAATTTCAGGGCACTATAAATCTCAGGCTATTTACCGGGTAGTCCACCAACTTATGAGACGTTCTAATTGCGTGCCCTACGTCCCACCAGCCTTATCCCCATGCTACTTCTTCATGCGTACTTTGCGGATGACACGGCTGGCGCTGAGACCATGCAACACCACCGATACCATCACGACGAAAGATACCGCTGCCCACAGATCGTCGGCCTGCGAAAACATCGCCTGACTAAGCCCGAACGACAGGTAAAAGAACGATCCCACGCCGCGTATGCCAAAAAAGCTTATCGCGAGCTTGTGCTGCCAGTTCAGCCGTGTGCCGATAAGGCCGACTATACCCGCCAGCGGACGAATCACGAAGAGAAACACCAGACCGATCAACGCCAGCTCCATGGTGAGCGCATCAAGAATACCGGTAGCCAACGCCCCGCCGAACAACACCAGCACGATGGAGAGTAACACCCGCTCCACCTGATCGCTGAAGGAATGCAGTGTCGTATGGTAGCGATGTGTGAGTTCGTAATTGCGAATGGTGACGGCAGCGACAAACACCGCGATAAAGCCGTACCCGTGAGCCAGTTCGGTGACACCGTAGACCAGCAAGGTGGCGGCGATGGCGACCAGCCCCTCGCGCACATCCTGCCATTTGCTATGTTCAGGCAGGTAGAAAAACAGGTAGGCAATGGCGCGCCCAAGCACATAGCCGATGCCAAGCCCCGCCGCCGTGCGGTACGCCAAATCGTACCATGCCCATTCGCCCAGCCAGCTGGTGTCGTTCTGGCTGGCGAGCGCAATGGCCACCGCCATCCAGACAAACGGAAAGGCCATGCCATCGTTCAGACCGGCTTCGGCGGTGAGTGAGAAACGGGTTGGGTCTTCCCGGCCTTTATTGGGGGCATCCACCTGCACGTCGGCGGCCAACACGGGGTCGGTCGGAGCCAATGCCGCTGCAAGCAATACTGCGCCTGCCCATGGCAGCCCTGCCCACCAATGGCCGAGGAACGCCAAACTGGCGATGCTGAGTATCATGGTAATAAAAATAAGACGCACAGGCACTGCCCAACGGCGGAGTCCGAAGGCGGAATCGATTTTTAGCCCGGTGCCCATCAGCGCGATGATCACCACTAGCTCCGACAAACGCACGGCAATGGTGCCTTCGCGCAAGGGACTCGGCACCGGGAGTGCATCGGTCAGGCTGTAGAGCACAAAACCGAGTGCAAGAAACACAATGGCGTAGGAAACACCGTAAGGCTTTAGCAAGGTCGGCAGCCATGCCACGAGCAATCCCACTGCTCCCATCAATGCCAGGCTTAAGATATATTCGTCCATGCTACCCACTGTCCGGTGTTATCCGGCAATGGTAGCAGGCCACTCGAATGTTCCGCCACCACGCTTTGCCTGCAAAGGTGCGTTCATCATGCCGTCTTTATGCAGGCTGTGCCGCTAGTGCTTGAAAAGCAGGTCGATCGCATTGGGTTTGTGGTGAATACCCAGCGTATCGACAATCGTGGCGCTGGCTTCGTTCATGCCCAGCAGTTCGACTTCGGTACCCTCGCGACGGAATTTGATCACCGTTTTGTCGAGCGCGCTAACCCCGGTGAGATCCCAGAAATGGGCATGGGTGAGATCGATGGTGACCTTCTCCAGTGGCTCACGGAAGTTAAAACGGGCGGAGAAATTCGCCGCTGACGCAAAGAACACCTGACCGTAAACAATGTAAGTGCGGTGCGTGCCATCGGCGGAAAGGCTGTTCTCGACATCGAAAAACCGCGCCACTTTACGGGCGAAAAACAGGGCGCTCATCAGTACGCCAACGAATACGCCAAGCGCCAGGTTATGGCTGAACACCACAATCGCCACAGTGGTCAGCATCACCAGGCTGGAGGTAGGCGGATGCGATTTCAGATTGCGGATCGACGCCCAATTGAATGTGCTGATCGAGACCATAATCATGACCGCCACCAGTGCCGCCATGGGAA